>URTP01000006.1 GCA_900550835.1 uncultured Collinsella sp.
CCCTCGACTGAGGTCACGCCGATGACACCGCCATGGCTGTCGACGATCCACTTGGCAATGGCGAGCCCCAGACCCGAGCCCTGCGCGCCGGCATCGCGTGCGTTGTCGGCGCGATAGAACCGTTCAAACGCGTGAGCTGCGGATTCCTGGTTCATGCCGATACCCTCGTCCTCAACACTTATGTCGATCGTGCCCGCGCCCGCATCCGGCGTCACGCCAAACGAGATGGATGTGCCCGCGTCCGAATACTTGGCGGCGTTCTGCACGATCACGCGCAGAGCCTGCTTCACGAGCGCCACGTCAACGGGCGCGTCGCAGCGCGGGTCGCTGGTAAGTGCGGCATCGTACGCCAGTCGATATGTGTGCGCGGCATCGATCATCTGCGATTCCTCGCATACCTCGCCGACCAGTGCGGCCAGGTTGGTATTCGCACGCCGCAGGACCGTGCGCCCGGCATCGCCGCGTGCCAAAAACAGCAGCTGCTCCACGAGCTCCTGCATATGCTCGCTTTCGGCTTTGAGCGAGGTGATGGATTCTGCCAGCACGTCCGGGTCGTCTTTGCCCCAGCGGTCGAGCATGTTCACGTAACCCTGAATCACCGCGATGGGCGTGCGCAGCTCGTGACTCGCATCGTTGACAAAGCGCATCTGCTGCAGCTTTGCCTCTTGCATCTGGCGCAGCAGGCGGTTGAGTGCGACCTCGATGCTCGCCAGGTCGGCGTCGCCGGTGGTGACGCTCGGCGAGTCGACGCTTGCGCGCTCGATGGCCTGCTCCAGCGTTTCCATCTTGCCGCCGGCGAGCTGCATGCGGCCGAGCTCGTCCACACGCAAGGCCAGGTCGTTGAGCGGCGCCATAGTGCGGCGCACGCGGCGGGCGCCGCCGAGCATGTTGAGCACGCTGATGACCTGCCAACCCACAACGACAAGGTAGAGAGGCCATAGCGCGACGAGGTCCTGCGCGAGGGGGAAGGTCTTGGTGGTGCGCGCAAACTCGACGGTATAGGTGAGCGTTGTCAGGTCCCAGCCGCGCGCGGGCGTCAGTGACATGCCGTGAACGCTGGCGCTGGGGATCCATCCCGCGGTAAACGCGCCATCGGGCAGCGTCTGGTTGTAGCCATAGACGAGGATCGCCGCCGCAACAAGCAGCAGTAACAGATCCAGCCAGACGTAGCTCACCAAGCGGCGCCACATATAGCTCCAGTTGATGGCGCGGGCGATGGAGGTGACGCGCTTAGCCTCGTCGTTACGCGCGGCAGACATAGCCCACCCCGCGCACGGTCTGGATGATGCGGGCACCGCCGGCGTCTTCGATCTTGGCACGCAGGTGCGCGATGTGCACGTCGACGTTGTTGGTGTCGCCCACATAGTCGTAGCCTAGCGCCTCGTGCGCAATGCGCTCGCGCGTGAGCACGGTGCCGGCATGCGTCATAAGCAGGGCGAGGACATCGAACTCGCGGGCGGTCAGCACGATGGGCGAGCCGCCGACCGTGACTTCGCGGCGGTCGGGATCGAGCGCAACCGAGCCCACGGTGAGCGCGGTGGGGGAGGGCGAGGCAGAGGTCTTGGCCGAGTCGCCAGCTGGGGGTATCGCAACGGCGCACCCGCCCGCACCGCCCGCCCCAACGCCGCCAACGCCCGAAGCCGTCCGCACAGCCTCCGAGCGCTTTAGCGCCACGCGGATCCGTGCGAACAGCTCCTCGATGGCAAACGGCTTGGTCAGGTAATCGTCAGCACCGGCGTCGAGCCCGGCCACCTTGTCCATCACGGCATCGCGCGCGGTGACCATGATCACCGGCACATCCTTGTGCTTGCGGACACGCCGCAGCACCTCCATGCCGTTGAGCTGCGGCAGCAGTACATCGAGCAGAATCAGATCGTAGTCGCGCTCCAGCGCTAGGTCAACGGCGGTGCGGCCATCGGCGGCGTGCTCCACCTGGTAGCCCTCGTGCTCCAGCTCGAGCGTCACAAAGCGGGCGATTTTCTCCTCGTCCTCTACAATCAGGATCCGTGCCATACGTGCCCCCGTCTGCGATTACTTGTCGTCGTTCAGATTTTGCTTGATGTCGTCCGCGGCATTGGCAGCGCTGTCCATCAGGTTGTTGATGCTGCCGGGCACGTCGCCGTCGCTATCGATGCGGTAGCGCATGCCAAAGAACAAGCCAAGCAGCATCAGCCATATCGTGGCGCCCCAGGCAAACAGGGCGACGATGGGAATCAGGATGGGAATGTTGAGGATGATCGCGTCGCGGCGCGTGGCGATAAACTTGGTGTCCAGGCTCAGACGGAAGAGCTTTTTGAGGTACTCCCACACGCTGTCCATCTTCTTGGAGAAGTCGGTCTTTTCGCTCGACTTTTCGTAGGCGACCTGCGCGGCGACCATCTCAGCCGAGGGCTCGTCGGCTGGCGCGGACTCGGTGGCGGCGTGCGCCGACGTGGTCTGCGTCTTGCCCTGCGACTCGAGCCAAATGATGGCGTCCAGGACGTTGCCGTCGGCGGCGTCGAGCGCGGCCTTGGCATCGGTGTAGCTCACGTTGCACTTGGTGCGGATGGTTTCAACTTTTTCGAGGTCGTCCATGACCTGTCCTTTCGTTCGATGGGCGCGACGCCAGGCGATCTGCCCGGGCGCGAGCGTTGCGTTCGGCGGCCTGCGTTGCGCGGCGCCGCCCCGCTCTTGGTCGAACTCTATAGTGCAGGTTATAGATTAAGCGATTCTTGAGCCAAGATTAATGTTGGATGAGTTTTTGGGTGGTGCGGAGGCGGGCAGGGGCAGAAAAGGCAGGTTTTGCGTGGCGTGAAGGAGGGGCGGTCTGATCTTTGGGATAGCTGATAGCGAGGTCTAATACTTTTCCGAGAAGTGAATGAGTGAAAACGGACCCCCGAAGCATCGACACTTTAGAGGTGCCGCTTCCTGCGGTTTCAATGCTGAAATCCCACGATTTTGCCGCCGAAAAATGCGGATGTTTCAGGGGTCCAAAAACAGCCGTTCACTTCGCGGAAAAGTATTAGACCTCAATAGCGGGGGATGGGGTGCCGGTGCAAAACGGCGTCAGAAATGGGGTAAACAAGGCAAACGGATCTAATGGATCAAAAATCACGTTGCAAAAGTATGAAAATATCCTACAATTGCAGCATGAAGTACTT
The DNA here is from genome assembly GCA_900550835.1 of uncultured Collinsella sp. GTDB lineage: Bacteria > Actinomycetota > Coriobacteriia > Coriobacteriales > Coriobacteriaceae > Collinsella. Next base: position 3,141 of record URTP01000006.1, read on the forward strand.
TAGCAACATAGCGGCGATAAGCGAGCTTTCCGAGAGCGAGGGCGTGTTCACCACAGCCCAGGCGGCTCGCATGGACATCTCTCGAGATGCGCTGGCGCACTCATGCCGCGCAGGGCGTCTTGAACGGATATGCCACGGCGCCTACCGGATGTCTGGAACGCAGCGCCGAGACACCGACGAACTCAACGCCTTTTGGAAGCTCACCAATCCCTCCCTTTGCGCGTGGGAGAGAAAACGTCAGTGGGATGGCATCGCCGTGAGCGGTACGACAGCGGCGAACCTACAGCAAATGGGCGATTTCTATCTGTCCCCCTACAGGATGACCGCGCCCATGCGTATCAATACAAGAAACGAATCCCTTTCTTTTGTAAAGCGCGAGATTGCTGAGCGGGACATCGTTTGGCTCGACGGCCTGCCGGTAACTAAACCCGAGCGCGCGCTTGTCGATCTTTGCCTCGATTGCGAGGATCCCTCATTAATTATCGATGCCTATCACGATGCGCTTGGACGTGGACTCGATATACAACGGCTGAAGGATCTTGTAGAAGAGAACTCTAAAACCGCCAAACGACGCGAGCTGATGGCGCCTTTGCTGATGGTACTGAACGGGTAATGCGAAACGGAGGACATGGTGAAGTACAAAACGCCTGCCGCATTGGAGATGGCTGTTAGAAATGCCGCAAGAGAATCACCAATGGATACTAATCGGGCAATCGTTGGTTTCTACTTTCATCGCTTCCTATGTCGCGTTTTTTCAGAAGATGACTGCCGTTTTGTGCTTAAAGGTGGTCAAAGCGTCCTGGCGCGAACGCTCGATGCGCGTGTCACAAGAGATATTGACTTGGTTGCTCAAGAGGAGAGCCTCGAAGAGGCTGTTGCCGATCTGGTGCGGGCGGCTTCGATTGATCTGGAGGATTTCGTTTCGTTTGTCTTTGATCGTGCAGAGCAGATCAAAGAAGAAGATGAGTATCGGTGCGGTGCTAAGGTATGGTTCACCCCCTTTATGGGAACCAAGAAGCTACAGCCAATTTCAATTGACTTGGTAATTGATGAAGTGCGGGGACTTGAGCCTGAGGTTCTCGCGCCGATCGATCGTTTGAATATCGAGGGGCTCCCAGTCTGCGACTATCGAGTATGCCGAGTGGAGAGCGCCCTTGCAGATAAATTGCTCGCAATGATAGAGATGCATGAGGGCCGTGCCTCTTCGCGAATCAAGGATATAGTCGACATCTTGGTGTACGCGAAAACTTGCTTCATCGATGGGGCTACACTTATCGAGAGAGTCGAGAAAGAAGCGTCTGTCCGCAAGGTGGCAATGCCGGAAGAGTTCGTGGCGCCTCTCTGGTGGAAACAAAATGGTTCTGCGCAGTATGTAAAGATGGCTAGGCAGGCGGGGGTACTTGATCTCGCGGGGAGTATCACTGGAGCAGAAGAGATCGTCAATCGGTTGTACGTACCGTGCTTTGACCGTTCGGCGAATATGTGCAAATGGAATCCTCAGACCACGGGATGGGAATAGTCTAGATAGTTTAGCCGGCGGCAGGACCAGTTCCTGACGCCGGCTTAAGACGTTTCTACTGCCTATGCGCTATTCGCAGGCCTGGTCGACCACCTGAGTGACGGCCTTCTTTGCGGTTTCGAGGTTGCGCTGGGCTTGGGCGACAGCGGTCTCGGCTTGTTTCTTTGCTTCTACGACCTCGGCAAAGCGATTGATGGATTCGCTGTACTCGCGCGTGCGCGGGTCGAGCGCTGGCGGGACTTCGATCTCGAACAGGTCGGTAGGGCGGATGGCGCGGATGCTGGCTGCTTCAGTTAATGCTTGAATCAGCTTCGCCCCATGGCCTTCGGTAAGGTATCCAACGATTATCTCCGAAAACACTACGCGCTCCTCTTCGGTCATCGTTTGGAACAACGGGCGAATGACGGTGGTGTTATGCGAAGCAACCAGGTGTTGCTTCGCGTCATCGGCGCTGACGACGAGCAGGTTGGACGCGCCGTAGCGACCCAGCATGCGTGGCATGACGATATCTCCAGCGCGGAGCTCATATCGATCGAGAACGCTGGGGTTCACCTTTACGATTTTGGAATCCGAGCCATTTGCACTCTCTACAGCATCTGCGGGTAGAAGGTTGCCGTCTTGAAAATCTTGAGATGAGATTCGGCGCACCTCGACTGCGTCAATGTCGTTCGATGTCGTGCTCTCGCGGGGCATGAATGGCGCGACTCGCGTAAAAGAGTCACCGAGTGTGGCGCTGTAGTTTCGGGTGATGGCGATGAGGCTGATTTTGCCTTTTGAGAGAGCGGCGTGGTGTTGGAGCAGCTCGCGCGTGGCAAAAGTGGACGTTTCGATTGGCGTCGATCTTGGCGTATTGGTATCAATGCGGGCCCAGTCAGGAGAGATAGAAAAGGTGATATCAGAGTAATACGATGTTTTAGTCACATATTGAAAACGCGGTCCGGGCTCAATTGCGCTGCGAAATGCAACGCTGCGATTTCCTGAAGACAGTATGAGGAGCGCGCTTGTCATGTAGGGCCTGGGCTCGGAAAGTGGCAAATAAACGACGCTCTCGATGAGCCCTTCGCGTATCAAAATCGTGCGTGCTTGTTCAGCTTTATCAAGTAAATCGGCGGGAAGTACCACGGCTGCTCGAGTGCGGCCCGAAAGGGCGAGAGCATACAGGCACCAAATAAAAGGACCCCAGTCGCAAAAATCAAGGTAGCCAGGCTCTAAATAATCGATGAGCGCGGCACTGTCTTTTTCGATATCGTGCTTATTTGCGCGGTAGTAGTTTGATGCATCGACAAACACCGGCGCTGCATCATCATCGCTTGCATTCTGCTTGCCGGGTTCAAGCTCACAAATATCGGGCACGCCGTTACCGTTTAGGGTAAAGCACTTAGCGAGATCTTCGGCATCCACAGCGCCAGGCAGACGGACAGTGAGCAGGCGACTGCCTTGTTCCAGGTTAAGCGCGCGCGAGAGGGCGGCGGCGGTGAGGCGTGGCAATGATGATGTAGTTTCACGCATGTATAGAGCCCTTTCTTCTTAGTGGGTTTATATTAGCAGAAAAAAATGAAAATTTCTAATGACGAGAACAGTGCACTGTGCTATCCTCGAAGCAATCCAAAGCCAACTCAATATTAACTGCTTGATACAACCGCTATACAGCCTTTAGGCAAACTGCGCTATCGAGCAGGGCAATTTCACTTACGAAGCAGCAGGTTAGGTCAATAACTACTACCTATGCCTCAGAACATTCTAAAACTTAGAACAAACTTACCGACAAACATTTGCAACCGGACAGGAAGAAGCATCCATGAAGAACGAAGACAACATTTATGAGGTATTCCTCAACACGCTCGACGAAGACCTCCGTGGCATGTGCGAAAAGAACGTGAAGGCAGAGAAGCCGTTTCCGTATCCGTACTGCGGTGAGGAGAACGTTGAACGCCTCGCTAAGGCGCTTGTTGGCGTACTGGAAAAGCATTCACCCGATATTCCCGGGCTGGTGCCCGAGCAGTATCGAGACGATGTGCACGAGGCTCGCGAGCTTTTGGCCGCGGCGGCGCTCGCTTTGCTGTCGCTGTACTTTCCCCAGCGCGATAACTGTATGCGCTGCATGGCCATCTTAATTAGCCTGTTTCGGCACGGAAGCAATCCGCGCTTTAAATCGAGCGGCGTGCTCATGTTTGAGCAGGTTTCGACAGGTATGAAGTACTCGTCCGAAAAAGGGGGACGCATTCCGTCTCGCTTTGTGCGAAGCATCGACTACAAAAGACCCAGCGACCACGTGCATCGCGATGGATCGCATGGATTTACGGCGGACGAAGACGATGCCGTCATGTTTTTCGAACGTTACCGCGTGATTCAGCAACGCGTATTCGATGCGAGTTCGCGTTTCAACTTCGAGCTATGTGTCAAACGCCCGTTTGAGGCGCTTTCGGACAATCGGCAGAACTTTTATTACAGGGAGGAAAAGATGGAAACCGATTTGGCAACCAAGGTACAGAGGCTTCGGGACCGCTACACCCTCAACTACGCTCAGGCCAAGGGATACGACCTGCTCGACAAGCTGATGATCGAGTCGTTGCTTGCGTATCTGCGCGACGGGACGGTCTCAACCGTGGCGCGCGAGAGCTATGTGGCGCAGGCCGAGCGACTGATTGACGGCGCGGTCAAGTTGCCATGCGCGACAAGCCCCAAGGAGGGCGAAGGCATCGGCCGTATTTCCTAGCAACTACGCAGAACCATCGACAAGAAAGGGGCCGTGACATGTCGGTCATTAAGATGTACGGCTACGAGGCCGCACAGCAAACGGAGTATCAAGCCAAGAAGTGGGCGACCAAGGAGGAAATGCAGGCGCTGTCGTCCGGCGATGAGCAGCGCGATGTGATCTTGGCGCACGGTGCCACGGTTGCTTTTTACGAGGGCGATAAGCATTGGGAGACGAGCGTGTCCAACAACGTGTTTGTCTTTGGCGGAACCGGCAGCGGCAAAACGGCGAGTTTCGTTTTGCCCAACCTGCTCAATCACCACGAATGCTGTTATGTGGTCACAGACACCAAGGGTGAGCTGCTGCGCCGTACGGGGAAAGGCTTTGAAGAGGACGGCTACGAGGTAACGGTTCTCGATACTGTTAATCCCGAGCGGTCGGCCGGATACGACCCTCTGCGTTACGTGATGGATGTCGAGGATATCCCCACCACAGTGGCGGCAATCATGGAGGGGGTCGATCCTGATGGGCGCAGCTTTAGGAACGACCCGTTTTGGGACAACGCGAGCGATCTGCTGCTCCGAGCGATTATTGGAATCCTGTTCCTTTTGGAGTGCCTTGCCGGCACATTTGCGCCGGGTGGGGATCCCACGGCTCCGCGCCGCTACCTTAAGATAAACAACGTCTTTAAGCTGGCCGCGCTCATCAAGGTCACGGGAGATGGCGAGGGCCGATTTCCGTTGGACTACCTTGTGGGGCAGGTGGAGTCCAAGGAATTTCTTGGCAGGTATGAGTCGGCGAACGCGGACCTGTATGGCGTTGAGCAGTACCGCGATTTTCGCGGAGCAGCCGATAGGACGCTTAAGAGTATTCTGATCACACTCAATGCGACCATCTCGCGGCTTAAGACTCCCCAGCTCATGCGCGTCTATGAGAAAGATGAAATGCGTCTTGACCGTATCGACGAGGGCAAGCGCGTAATCGATCTTAAGGTGAGCGACAACGACTCGACCAATGCATGGCTTGCCAACGTTGCCCTTAAGCAGCTGTTTAACCTGGCCCAGCGCCGCGCCGACGCCAGCCCTAGTGGGCATTTGCAGCGCCGCGTGCAGTTTATTCTGGATGAGTTTCCCAACGTGGGCCGCATCCCCGATTTTGAGCGGAGTATTGCGACCGTGCGCAGCCGTGGCATGAGCTTTTTGATGTGCGCGCAGTCGTTGAGCCAGCTCGATGGTGTGTATGGCGAAACCACAGCTCATACCATCCTCGATAACTGCGACAGCTTGGTCTACATGGGCGGCGGCAGCAACATCGCGACACAGGAGTACATAAGCAATCTGTGCGGCGAGTCGGTTCTGGGCACCAATTACGTGGGCGCCGAGCGTACTGCCGTCGATGTGCGCGGTTGCGTGATAACCCCGGGCGAGGTGGGGCTTATGCCGCGTACCGACTGCCTGGTCAAAGTAACCGGCATGCGCCCCTTCCGTGCCAAGAAGTATTTTTGCGGCGACCATCCCAATGCGGCCAAGTGGCTGAGGGATTAGTCCTTGCAGCTTCGCGCGTTCAATCTTGCCTATTTGACCGCACGGCTTCCATTGGCCGCTAGCCGTGCGGCCTCGTTTTACTTCCTTACCGATTCCGTTTAGAAGGGAATTACCATGTCCGTTATGTATCGTGAGCCTAGCATTATCAAGAAGTCCAAGGACGGTCGCGTTGCCGCCGTCGATATGGCAAGTGAGCTGCTTAACAGCCGCGTGCTGCTGCTGGAAGGCGAGGTCAACGATGTGACCTGCAATGGCCTTATTAAGTCCATGCTGGTGTTGGAGCATCAGAGCGCCACCGAGCCCATCACCCTCATCATCAACAGCCCGGGCGGTAGCGTTACGGCGGGGCTGGCGCTCATCGACACCATGCAGTCGCTCGACTGCCCCGTGATCACGGTGGGCGAGGGCGTCGTGGCCTCGATGGCCGCGGTGATCTTGGCCTGCGGCGACCACCGCCAGGTATACCGCCACACGCAAGTGCTCATCCACCAGTTGATGGGCGGCACGGGCATGGCGCAGCAGACCGATATCGAGATCGTGGCCCAGCACACGGCGGCCATGCGCGCCGAGCTGGACGAGCTGCTGGCCGAGCATGGCAACCTGAGCGCCCAGGAGTTCCACGAGCTCACCGAGCGCGACTGCTGGTGCAACGCCAGGCGCGCTCTGGAGCTGGGTCTGGTGGACGAGGTGATTGCCCCGAGTAAGAAGGCGCTCTAGCGGGGCTCATGTCTTGTGGGCATATAGAGCGGGGCGAACGATCGCGTAGTTTAACGGCCAGAAAGAGGTTGAACATGAGCAGGATTTGGGATGTCGACGGCATTGAGTGGGAAGACCTGCCCACCGTGAGCGACCTGCTGTGCGCTGCGGACACAAAGATCCTGGCGCGCGAGGTTGCCCTGCGATACGGCGGCAAGCCGGGCGGCCGCGGCCGTGTCGATAACGAGCGCAGCTTAAAGCGCGCCCGCCGCAAGGTCAAAAAGCTGCGCAAGGTTGACCCCGAGCCCAGCGACAAGATCGTCCTGTTGCCCAAGCATGTCATCAATCGTCGCGATGCGGGCCACGGCTTTGACTATTACGACGTAGAGCCATGCGCCTTTACGCGCGGTGGCGCGCAAAAGCTGGGAGAGGACGCGTGCGCTGAAGTGTATCCGTGGGACCTGTTCCTGCTCAACGAGGAGCCCGCAAGTGTCATTCTGGGCTATCGCGTATGGCTCGGCGGCGAATGGGACCTATGCGAACGTTATCGCTTTTTGGCTGTGGTGTGCGCCAGCGCGCTGCATCGCTTCCGCGAGCAAAAGGAGCTGTGCAAGTGTCTCAAGAAGGACGATGCAGCCTGCGATATGGACGAGGACGAGGCGATCGAAGGTGTCCGCCACGACGTGTTGTATCCCGAGGAAGTGATCAACGCAAAGCTCGGCGGCTATTGGGATACGAGCCTGGGGCTCAATCTGCCCTGGAAGGACGAGCATTTCGAGACCTGCGTACGGATCGACAGGGCAATCGATGACCTGTTTGCCGAGGAGACGAAGCGCAATGCCGCGGAGCTTGGGGGGGAAACTCGGGCAAGGATATGCGAAGCGTGGCTAGGACGGATATTTGCTGTACAGATTACTTCCATGAATGAGCGAAGATAATTCGGCAAAAATCTGTCTGGACGGAATGATAGAACGATGGTGTTAAACGATATCTGTGCTTCAAGGAGTTAATAATGGAAATCGCTTATAAGGATTTATTTCGTAAAAACTATCTTACTTATGTGCCCGGTCCAGCAGGTTTCTTCGCAAAAAAGTTCAAGGAAAGCGGATATAGCGAGGCTGAATTAATTGATTTGATTTTAGGAGTGGATTTCTCTCTCGCTGGAGCTGACGAGGATATTAGCCTGGAAAAGAAATGCGAAATAATCGAACGGGCGGTTGCAGATGCGCATTATACGAGTTGGGCCCTCGACCTGATTGGTCTGGTGATTTCTTTTTCCGCCGGCAAGTTTTCGTCTGCGTTGGCGGTCAGCAATCCAATTCCAGCCGCGGTTTTCGTAGCGTTATTTCTGGCCGCCCTGGCAATATACGCTCGGTTTCGGATTTGCTTTGAACGAAATCGAACGGCACTGTTGTGTGCGCTGAGGCATATAAAGATGGTTCAAGCGAAGTTGAGCAAATCATCATGATTTTATTGCCTAATTGCAGCCATAAGCTATGAAGCACTGGGATTGCTATGCCTTATTGCAGGGATGCTTTACTGATTGAGAAAAACGTGAAGCGACCGTGGTTGACGGTCGCTTCACGTAAACAGGCATTTTTAAATCTTGCGTAACCTGATTTGGAAGTTCAGATTAAAGAAATAGTCATCATCGATTTTATACACATACCCATAGTCACCATGGTCTGGATTTGTGCTGGGGAAATCAAGATAAGCCAAATTGTATAGGTAGTCTTTGAATTCGTCGGATTCAAGAGCGTAATGACAGGTTATTTTTCCAGTTTTTGAAACATCGATGTAGCCACCATTGACGACGCCCTTGCCGTCCCAAAGCGTTGAGGCTGTCATTCTGCAATAAGTTGCGTATAGAAATGCCTTAAACATGTACTGGTATTTTAAGTGAGGACGGGAAATCTGGTGTGGATTAGCCTGGGCCAGCCTATTAACTGCGGCTGGAAGGTTGACGTCCTTGTTCCCATGGAAAAAATGATCTCTTAGGATCCATTCGATCGCCTCGGGCAAAAGCGGATTAAGAAGCTCAAGATTGTCTCTAAAAGCTCGAACCTTTGCTTTTTTTGCGATGACATAGTCTTTAAATACAACGGAACTTGCCGTCTCAATGATTGCGTCGCATCGACTTTGGACCGCTGCGTGGTTTTTGCTGTCCACTAATGAATTGATGTGATTCATGTCATCGTCATTGATGCCGTTAATTTGATAAATCAACCCCGAGGCTGATGCCGTGTTGAATAGGGTAGGGTCATTGCCAAAATACGATTTAATCGAGAAGCCGATGCGATCGCGCTTGAGGCCAGTGCGCGAATCAAGCGTTGTTAGATAAATGTCGTTTTTATCGCCGCTCCCGGCCTTCAACTTCAGGACTTCTGCCAGCTTCAGGAAGGTCACAGCTTCTTCAGATGCTGTGAAGGTGCTTTTCCCGTGCTGAATTTTATCCATAAGATCGTCAGCGGCGACAGTAAAATCGCTGGCGGCAACCTTGGCAACGGGAGAGCCGTTAACGTCGATGATTACATCCGTATTGTTTTCATCCATGCTATACGCGACGATGCGGTCTTTGGTTTCTTTCCTAATGACCCCTACAACTTCCATCCATACATCGGTGGCTTGCGTTGAAGTGTCATACGAAAGGGCGATCTTTCCGTCGCCGATAAGACGCATTGCGGTATAGAGCTCGCTCCATTCGCCTTTATTAGCTCGCCATTTATCTGCCTGTTTTTCATCGCGTGCCATCTAGGACCTCCCTAATTTTTTTTGCAATTTCAGCAATGACGGGCACCGTTACCGAATTGCCAAATTGCTTATATAGCTGAGTGTCGCTCAGGACTAAATTGTATGAATCGGGAAAACCTTGAAGTCGTGCCCATTCACGAGGGGTTAGCTTTCTAACGTCCTCTTTATTGATTGACCCCTTAATCCTGGTCACCGGGGTCATAGAATGCTCCCGGTGATCGACAATTAGATTGCGCTCGCGACCCATACCTCCGCAAACGATGGCTCCTGCGATGCCGTCTAGCTCACGAATTTCATAGCCAAACCCGTGCCCAAGTGCCTCATGTCTCGCTCTGTGCTTTCTGAGCGTTTCAAGGTAAACATCAGATAGATAGTACTTTGGGCTAATGGGGGCGTTTTCGAGGATGTCGCTGAGGGTGGCTTTGTGTTCAAGTCCAGATGGAAAGGTAAAGCTATCTGGAGCGACGTCGTCTCGAAAAGCAACAATATAAATTCGCTCTCTGTTTTGGGGAACGCCAAAATCCTTAGAGTTCAACATCTTATAAAATGGGACGTATCCCTCTTCTTTTAGTGCGCCGAGAATAGTCTCAAATGTCCTGCCTTTATCGTGGATGGGGAGTCCCTTGACATTTTCGCAGAAGATAACGCTCGGTTTGTTTGCACGCTCGGTGCAAATGCGAAGCGTATCGAAGAACAAAGTTCCGCGGGCCCTGCCTTTGTAATCGTCAGCAAATCCCTTTCGTTTCCCCGCCAGACTAAAAGCTTGGCAGGGAAAGCCCGCCAAGCAAATGTCAAAATCGGGAACATCCGAAGCATCAATTTGTGTGATATCGCCTGCGATTTGAAAGGAGTCGATGAAATTTGCGCGATAGGTTTTACGTGCTGGTTCATCCAATTCGCTTGCGAAGATGGTTTTGATGTCAGAGCCAAAGGCCTCTTCGAATCCCATCCTGATTCCACCAATGCCAGCAAATAGATCAATGGCTCGATACGTTGCCATACCACTCCCGATAACAATGCGGTGTTGAAGCAGTTAGAAACCCGCAGATACCTTCTTTCGAATCAAACATTTTATTCTAGCTTGGATTGAGCCTGTCCTGCGTGCGGCAACTAGTCAAAAAGACTATAAAGCAATCTTGAGATAGGAAATTGAGGTTATTTTGAAGCTGTATGACAGGGCAAGAGCTGAAGATAATTAATGGAGGGCATGTTTGCGGGCCTGTATCGTGTGCACTGACAGCGAATGAGACAAATAATAGTCAAGTGTGAATATGGCATAACTTGGGTTGTCGAATGCATCGGTGCAATGGCCGCATGCGTCGCGCACATGTCGTGTGTCTTGGACGGTCAGGTTGCTAGAGGCGAATTTGGGATTGTTAATTTCAAACAGGGGGAATGTTGTTTCGCAATTTGATTGACATTATTTATCTGTGCAACACTCTTTGACGGATTGTTCGGTCTTACGTGCTATGAGCTGCATGAATACTTAATGAGGCCTATATAATCTAGAGCGTTCTTTTGAATTGTCGTGAGGCGGGGCAACAGGGATTGCTGACTGTGCCCTCCGTCGTCCAATCCTCTTTTATGGCCGCCTCCGCGGTCGCGATGCGATCGTCTCTGATGGATAGGCAATCCCAGTAGTCGGACAAACCGGGAACGGGGGTGTGTCTGATTGGTTTCATTCCTTTCTTTCTGGCCTTGTCAGCCTCCATCTCTAATGAGATGACGGTGGCAACTAAGTCGAATTTAGAAAGTGCCCATCCGTTGTCCGATTTGCGACAGCTACTAGTGTTCTGCTCTGCGAGCTTATCTAAGAGCTCTGGAAGGGTGCCTAATTGCGCTGACTGGGTCGTAATAGTAACGATTTCATTGCCATCCGCCAATGACCCGTTCCAAATCACGGGGCGAGGATGGCCGCATGCTTCAGGTGTTTGAGTGCTGGGCTGGTTTTTGGGCTGATTGATCGCTTTGAGCCACTCTTCGTAGAGTGCTTTCGGCACGAGGGGAGAGCGTTGATAAAAAGGTCCAAGGGTGTGGTCGACGGCGGCGGCTAGTTCTTGAAAATAAAGCTGTCGTTTTTTGTTGATAGCCATAGGGTTATGCCCGTCTTTCCCGCTGACGGTATCTGCTTTGCGTCTTAAATTGACGGCAGTTGCATGGGGCGGCTTTTTACCAAGCTTGAGTTTTCTATTACTCGCGGGATTGCAGTACATGCCCGTTTCGTTGTCGTATCTAGAACAATACTTGCTATTGTTGCCAGTTGGGAAAAAGGGCTTGTTACATGTGCTGCATTTTGCCGGAAGTGCCCCAGATCGCAGGGCTTCGCATAGTAGATGCGCATAGAAAACCGGGAATGATTCCGGAAGAAAAGAATGAATCAATGAGTGGGAGCGGTCTATCAAGTGCTGGAAATGAAGGGCTTCTTGCATTGCGTCACTGTCGTTGATGTCGATAACAAGGTACTTTCCGCCATTTACGATAAACCGCATGATGCCGATTGTGCTTTCGGCGTTCCTCGATAACTCCACCTTGTTGTAGAGCCTGTTCTGAATCAGGTTGAGTGCCAGAGAGTCGAGGCTATTGAGGTCCTGGACCATTGGGGCGGCGATTGCATGTTTCGTGCATTCTGAGGACGTTAGTTCCCCAAAACGGCGAATTTGATCAGCGACATCCAGGATGGATTCTCCGGTAGAAAGCAGCTTCGCGAATAATGAAACGTAGCTGCTGAGGTCATCCCGATAAGAAGGCTCGTTTATCTTCTTGGATAAGCTAAGACAATCAATGATGATGTCGCCAAGAACGGCTATTGCCAACTCATGGATATCGATGGCTAGTTGGGTATCAACTAATTGACCGTGGAAGTGCGTCTCATAAAACTCTCTTTTGGTTTCTGGCGTTTTAAGCGCCAACGGGTGGTGGGCAATTGAGCGCTCGCTTCCGCGAGCGAGCTCAGGCCTACTGTTTAGGCCAAAGAGCATTTCAATGTAATTGGCCAGATTAGGGGCAACGGAATCGGCGGCATCGTTGCTGCTTAGTAACTCAAGTGCTGGCATAGCAACTTTCGCGATGTTCCTGCACTCTATTGCCCAAAGGGAGAAAACCTTCGAGGGCAAATAGGCATCGGGTATTTCATCAAGATAAACTGAATCGATGCATAATGAGCAAGCATTGAAAAAGAGCTGGTAGATACCGTCCGAATAGCCGCCGCTTATTGCGGAATCAAGCGCTTGCTTGACTGCTTCTGTGAGCTCATGCGTTATATTTGCCTTTTCGATATGGCATTTGTCGAGGTCGCCGCCTGCGTCAATTATTCTCGAACAAAGCGGAGGAAAACACGTGGAAGCATTTTTATAATCTGAGCCTTCGAGATATTGAGCTTCTTGAATGCGCTGCATTCGCTGTGGCGAATTAAAGATGCGGTGTGGAACGGGCGCTGAATGGGCGTTACGATATTCGGCATACCAAGAGGACATTTCGTTAAAGAACTTCTCAAGATCAATTCTTAGGAATTCGTTTAACAGCTCTTTTGCAGACCAATGCTGTTCGAATTCCGCTCCTTCACATTCTTGATCCTTATCGGGTTTTGCGTTTGTCAGTTGTTTGCAACAGAGATGCAAAGAGGTATCTCTGTCAAACCGAATGAAGCTAGCCCTAACACGCCAGGTCAGAGCTATTAAATTGGCACCTTGCATATTTCTTAAACCAGCACAACTTTCAAAATCAAATATACTTTGTGCCATTGTGCCACTTTGTCGTGTTCAATAGGAGTCGAGCAAGAAAGAAGTCCAAGGGAGGACGGAAAATGTTCGACGGCACCCTGTTTGAACTGGTTAATTCCACCAAGCGCGATGAGCTTGAAGATATCGTTTGCGAAGCTATGACCATCTGTGATGAGCTGAAGGTGGGCCTTTCTGAGGAGCGCGGGCTCGGCTTCTTTGAAGACTGTGCCCGTCAAAGCGCCTATGAGCTCATGCTCGACAATTGTCGTGACGAGCTTGCTCGTCTGGGCTTTGAGCTCGAGTGGGGCGTTGAGGACTATCCGGTGGTCTCGCCGGTCCGTTCGGTTTCGCTTGCGCGGATCTCAGCGCATGACGCCGTTGGCGTCGAGTATTCGAGTCGTAATGACCTCGATATAGCTTGTTAGTCTTTCTTTCTTCGTAGGCGGTCAAGCCGACCTGCTGTTTTATCGGGACTTCTAAGCAGTCCCGTTCTTTACGCCAATCACCCCAAAACTCAATCACCAACCAATCGGGTCTCTCTGAAAGGAAGATCATGAATACTTCTATTCAAAATGTGTCCGTCTCTCACAAGCCGAGCATCACCAAGATTGCCGAAGGCGCGTTGCTAATCGCTGTCGCGGCGTTAGCTGTGAACGGCATCATTTCCTTTACTGCACCGTCGTACATCTGGAAAGGTGAGATTCCTATGTTCACGCCTGACCTGTTCGATCATCCCTACGAGGCTCCAACGGTGGAGGATATTGTGTCGGGAATGGAGACGCTTGACCGGGTGTCGATGACCGCGGCCGTGCTCGTTGCTCTGTATCCTGTATACCATGCCATTTGGTGCCTCTGCGCAGGTGTTGGGTGCAATTGCAAGGCACCTGTGTTTTGCGGACGGATGTCGCGCCGCTTTGGCTCGTTGAGCGCCTGTTCGCTTTTGGCCGTGCTTGCCGTATGTCGTGGGTTTGAGTGCTATATCGACGGCGGGGCCACGGGGGACAAACTCCTCATGATCGTGGGCCTTTTCCTCATGGTGACATCGATTGCGCTTGTTTCCGGATGCGTCCTGGCATGCATTGTCAAATGGTATGAGCTCAAAGGTCCTGGGCGCTATCGTGGCGACGAGGCTCTTGTCGCATGGTTCGGCCGTGCAGATGTCTTACTGAATCGCGCGAGCTCGAACATGGTGCCGCTGTATGGTGCCGAAATGCTTGCCTGCGCGGCATCGTTGATTTTTGGATATGGCATCGCTAGCGCTATTGCATCCATCATTACGATTGTATTAACCGCCTGGGGCATTGTGCTCGCCATCATCTTTATCCCTCTTTGTATCGGCTGCGTTTCGGCTAGCTCGAAAGACTAGAAGGGTGAATCTGTTCGCGGACACGTAGAAAGCCGCGGCATCAAGCTCAGTCTTGCTTTTCCGGGTCATATCCCTTTGTATACACGGTAAAGCTGAGGTCATCGATCATGCCGGTACTGCAGACACATGCGTCGGGCGTGTTCCAAGTGTCCTGAACCGTCAGGTCGGTTGAGACGCGCTCGGGCTCATCAATTCCAAGCAATGGAATGGGTTTTGTCATCTGATCGGCGTTATTTATCTGCGCAATGATCTCCAGCAACTTGTACAACTTGATATGCCAGGAGCTGTATGGGTGCTCGCCGGGCCCCTTGAAATCCAACGTGCATTTTGATTGTGGGCTTTCGGCAAGTTGGCCCAAACGTTCAAAAAGCGCTGGGTACTCGGCTCCGGAAAACTCGACTCGAACATAACGATTGCCATCGCGGACGACTCCGTACCACATTACAGAGTATGGAAAGCCGATTCTATCCGGTCGTTTGATTTCCGTCCTGCAATTGGGCTGGTTGACGATAGACAGCCATGTCGAATAGAGCTCGTCGGAAATAAGGTCACTCGCTTGGTATGTTGGACCAATGCCATCGAGGACAAAGTTGCCAAGACGCTCAAAATAGTGGGCACAATCCGCTAGGCCATTTTTATACGCCGTATCGGCTTTTCTCTGCATATTGAGCGCGACATCGCGGGGCGATTTGCGACCAAGATGTTTTTTGGCGTTATATCGCGGGTTGCAGTAGAGCTTGGTCTCCTCGCTATATCGGTCGCAGTACTTGCTGTTGGGACCAGTTGGAAAAAAGAGCGAACCGCAGGTTTGGCATGCTATCGGCATAATGCCGCACAGCAGCAGCTCGTGAAGGATGCGGGCATAAAGGCTTGCAAAGGACCATTCCTCTTCGGTGAAGTAGAGCTCTCCTGCCTTTGAAATAACGGCTTGAAGCCCAACGAGCCTATTGAGGTTTTCCTGGTCGTTAAGCTCTGCATGCGTATGGAAGTCTCCATTTGCGAAGATCTGGTTCTCGCGCATAGCTTCGAGATAGTTTTTACGAAACGCCTGCATAAAGGGGGCGCTATTCATGCGCTTTATTCCATTCAAATGCTCTTCGAGCTTTTGAGCCGTTTCGTTTCCGGGCAAGTGTTTTTTGGCTGCGTATACAAAAGCTTCGCCAAAGCGGATGATTGCTGGCAGCTGCTCATCGAATAATCGGAATTGTCGCGGGTCGCTTGTTTTGATGGCGGCTGGGAAAAACTCTTCGTTTTGCGCGAGCAGGCTAGGTGCCTCGGTGTTTTTAAGCAGCGGGGTAAGCTCCAGACATTCCTGATAAAAAACAATGAGAAGCGCTCGAAAGAGATCGATATTGGTGCAGACGCAAGCTGTTTCTATCTGAGATTTCGCCTTGGGAAAGTTGCGTATAGGATTGTCGCGGTCATACGGCACTGGTGCTGTTAGATCAGTCTCGCCGTTGGTAGCGTTAATGCTCATGTCGTTCGACTCGAGCTGGAGATAGGAGCTGAAGAGGGACGCCATTTCTTGCTTGTTGAGTTGGTCCGATGTTGTAATCACCGCGCGGTACAGGCGGTTGATCTCGTCGCACTCAATAGCGTTGTTGTACATCCAGCAGCTGTAATAGCGATAGTCGGGAATCGCCGTGATGTTCATGACACACTGTCTACAGACATTTTCAAGGAGATATCTGGCCATGCCGGAAATCTCTCCGTGTGCATGGCTTGTAATGGCTTCGTCGAATATCGGAGCAAAGAAATCGAGGTCGCGTTCCTTTTGTTTTTGAAGGTTGATAGCGATTTCAGCTTCGTTCAATTCTGCTTGGGTGGGCTCTTGGTCGGGATCGTCTGGATCGAGCCAGTCGTCATGGTCTGGCTCGGATGCGGAGTCTATCGAGGTGTGTTGCACATGGTGAGGAGCGGCAGGGGGCTGTCGAATGGCGTTCTGCAAATCGATATAAAAGCGAAGTTCTGCTCGCTCACGAAAGTGGTTCCCAATCTCGTTGAAAAGCGAGCTTAAGTCGACGCGTAATAGATCGTTGGCTATGGAGACGAGACTCCATGCGCTTGCATTGCCGGATGTGCTTCCGTCACCGGCGCAATCAATCTCTGGCGTCCTGTTAAGAAGAAGCATACGGGGATTGACGGGGGAGCGAAGAAAGCCAGCCTCAAAACCCCAGCTAAATGGTTCTTTTTCGGACTCAAGCATCGATGCTCCAAACAGCCAAAATTTAAAACGCGATAAAAGTCATATTACGCGGCTGTTCGCGGCTGTTCAATGGAGTCAAGCGAAAAGGCTTAAAACCAGGGAGGCCGTTATGCCCGATTGCATCAAGCTCAACGAAGGAAACATCGATGTGTGCGAGCGCGAGGTTATCGCTCTTCGCGAGATTATCGCCGCCGCCATGGGTCGCTTGCATCAGATGCGCAAGCAGTGCGAGCGAGGCTACGCGTCTTCGGAGGATTTCGAGAATGCGTTGGATGTTTACGGAGTGATCCGTGGGCGAGTCGATGAGCTTGACCAGCTTGGTTTCGAGTTTAGATGGTCGTCAGTCCCCGATGCAGGGATCGATGAGTGCGTCGGGCTCGAATGGATTGAGGACGACAACTCTCCACGTGGACGCGGTTTCGATATCGCTTGTTAATGTGTCCGCACGACTTGGTATCAATGTGGGCGAACAATCTCTAATCGGAGCCGACTAGAGGCTGCATCCTAGTTGCCGGCGTTTCCGGTTTGATCTCTGTTGAAAGGAAAATCGTGAACACTTCTATCCAAATTCCATCCAGCGCCGTTGAGACCGCGCCCCGCACCGCCAAGGGCGAGGTCGTCAAGCTCGTGCAGGGCGCGCCGCTTATTGTCGCCGCCGCGATTGCCGTTGTCGGCATCGCCTCCGTCGCCGCCCCGTTTTGCGTTTGGAAGGGCGAGGTCGCGCTGTTCCTGAACGAGTCGTTCCACACCAACTGCTCAGTTTCTGCGATCGCGGAGTACGCGTCGGCGGCGCCCGGGTCCGATTGGGCGTCGCTGCTCGTGGCTGCGCTCATCGCGGCGTACCCCGCCTACCATGCCGCCTGGCGCGTTCGCGAGGGACTTGGACTCATCTGCGAGGCTCCGGTTTTCAGCAAGCGCGTGTCGCGCCTTCTCGCCGCGGTGAGCGCCTGCCTGCTGCTGGCGATGCCGTTCATGGGCTATGGGACGAGTTGGCTCATCAACGGCAGCGCGATGGGTGACCAGGGCCTTGTTGAGTCGGGGCACAATGCATGGGCCGTTTCCATCATGATCATGCTGGGCTGCGCCCTGATGTGCCTGTTCAAGTGGTTCCTTGCCAAGGGCCCTGGCCGTAATTTCGGCAGCGGCTTTGCCGTCGAGCTTGTCCGCCTCGCCGACGTCCTGCTGAAGCGCGCGAGCTCGAACCTGGTGTTGTGCTACGTGGCCGAGCTGCTTGCCTGCCTGCTGGCGCTGGCCTTCATTGCCGTGGCCTATGTCGTCGTGAGCGTGGCCATCGCGCTTGCGTTCGCAGCCGTAGCCTTGGTGGTGTGCCTTGCCGGGATTCCCATTATCCTTGCTGCCTCGTGGCGTAGGTAGCGGGGCGACCATGCGAGTTCTTATCGCGGCGTGAGAAAAACTTGCAGAAATCGCAAGCTCTTGTCACGCGATGAGAAAAACTTGCAGATTGGCGCGAGGGCGACAACTTTCCGCGCGAGCGCGGTTTCGATATCGCTTGTTAATGTGTCCGTACGGCAGCATAAGCTAACAAACCAATATGAGTGATTGGAGACAAAATGTATCCGGACTATGAGTGCAACAACAATCCCATGAGCATTACGGATGAGGACGGTCCGTTCCTGGTCATGGAGGCGGAGCTGTTTTACAACGATGAGCTGAACGATGAGTTCAAGAAGAGCAGGGCGCGCCATTACTATTCTTGCGCAAGTGCTGCTACGGCACTTTTTTACTGCAAATCGCTTGCAGACAAGGACGACAATCCCTGGTATGTAAGCTGGGAAAAGGCGGTCGAGCAGTATCCGCTGGAGAAGTGCGAGAGCGCAACGATGCTCTATTGGGTTGAGCCGACCGATCCTTTAACGGCCCTCGATGCCCGCTACCCCCAATACGACCTTGAGCCATATGTAAGTAAGGCCATCCGCGTCGCCAGCTCATATTTGCTGGAGCTCCACGATAGTGCGTATTCGATTGATCAGTTGGATGTTGAGGATGTTGACAACCTGCTCACTGCTGCCTGGTTTTTGATCCAGAAACTCCAGGAGGGCGGGTGCATGCATGATCCAGAAGCCCTGGATAAGATTGAAGACGCTACGTATGACGCCTATTCAGCGGTCAGGAAATTGATTGAGGACGAAGAAGCGGCCAGGGCCAGTTCGAAGTCTGATGAGAATCTCTAGCCGCTGCATTGAACGGCGCGCCTGATCGGTAGGCTGTCGGAAAAGACCGGACAGCCCACCGACCCTAGTTGCTACATTGTTTCCTTACTCGCGGCGTAATGTTCCGCCTGCTTAAGGGCGTCCTCGTAGGCGCGCTGTTTTGCTTCGTACTCTTGGGCATAGCGCTCCTGTTCCGCTTGCCCGGGAACAGGCACGGTCATGCTTCGGGGGTCTTTGGGAGATAACTGTGCAAGCGAGTCTCCGTGCGAGGTGTCCCTGATGCGTGTCGCCCTTGTAGTGATTGACGCTGAAGAACGCGAGGTATTGGAGTGCGATCTTAAGAAGTTGCTCGCTTCGTGCGAGTAATCGCCGACTGTCTCTCTTTCCTTTCTTTCTTTTTTCAGGCGGCATGGACGCCGCCACCTCAACCGCCCTGCGTGAGTTTTTGTCCGCACGGGATGGTATTCAACACATGCAACAACTAAATCGGAGGTTTGACCATGGCTACGTGGGAGCTGAACTGCCAATCGAATCCGTCGTCTGCGGGCGACAAGGAGCTTGCTCCCTATCTTGCGCGCCAAAAGGCGATGCGCGAGTTTTTTGAGCGTGCGCTGTTTGCCCCCAAGGACCAGGACAACAACGGCCTGTACTTTTTGGGCGCCACGACGGGCTCGGGTAAAAACTACACGGCCGAGCAGGTCACGGCCGATCTAATTGCCGGCGGCTGGGATGAGTCGGGGTGTTTTAACAAATGCCCCAGCCGCCGTACCTTGGTGTTTGTGGTGCCGGGCAAGGACAACCGCGACAACTATGTTGCAAACGTGCGCCAACTGCTGGTTGATCAGGGTATGGATTCCAAAGATGCGGCGCGCATGGTGTTCGATCTTCCGCGCGCGGGCGAGAACATCCTGCATTGGATCGAGGCCACCCGCGGCAAGGGTGCCGTGGGTGTGCGCAAAATTCCGTGTCCCATCGAAGCAGATGACGAGCACTCTTATCGCGTCATTAAGCGGGCATGGCGTAACGCTATGGAGGTCGCCGATGACCTTTTGGGCATCCTTGACACAAGGAGACGCCTGGGAAGTGTTGTCGATCGTCTGACCCCCAGCCTGCGGGACAAGCTGTCGTTAGCTGATGCGAGCCTGCGTTGGGCAGTGAGTTGCGAGCTTAAAAACATCACGCGTGGCATGGAGATAATCCCTCAGATTTGGCCATCTGCGCTACTCAACGACGAGAGCATGCCGCATGTGATTGCGTGCACGCCTCAAAAGCTCGTCAACACAATTGATACGGTGACCGGTGCGAGAGTTGTGCTTTTTAATGCGTCAGCCGCCGAGAAGAGCATGTTTATCTTTGACGAAATCGATCATATGAAGTCCGATATGCTGTCGACGCTGACGGACGACCCCGTGACGTTTCAGCCGGATGAGGTGCTGCGCATCCTTGATCGTCATTTTAACGGCGGCGTGGTGGACCCCTTGCTGCTAGGAAATCGAGACCAATGGATGGCGGTCTACACGCACGCTTCCACGTCGGGTGATCACAAGGGGTCGAATGCCGAGAGGAACAGGGTTTCGCGAGCGAGCGTAAAGGGAGCTGCCGAAGAAATCGCAAAGGATGCCGAGAATATTCAAAAGGCGCTTGCCTCTTGCATTAAGGAGATGAAGCTACGTCTGCCTTTTGCGCTGTCTGATGAGGCGAAAGAAGGGCAACTCTTCGGTCGACATCTGTTTGGCAGTGACGATATCTCGGTGGACGACAACTCGATAAACCCGTTGCGTTACAAGCTCAATAAGAACGGTACCCACAATATGATTACGGCTCATGGGGCGAATGGACAGCCAACAGTCAACAAGGCGGTGCGCCGAGCTCGCGGTATCGTCAGGATGGTGGTGGGTCATCTCGGCCGCTGCGCTGCGCTTATGGACAGCCTGTATTACGGCAGCATTTCGTACAAAGACGATCTTTCGCGCAAGAACATCATCGATGCGCTGGGCATTAGGAACGATCAGACCAACGAGAAGTATTTTTGGGATTCGTTGATGATGGCGCTGTTCTTTAAGAACCGTAAGAACGACGATATTGATGCAGCCGATGACTCGATGTATGCGCGCGGCGTCGGCTACCTGGTGATGGAAACCACGCTCGACCACATGTTTACCACGCACCTAACCAGCCATGGCATTGAGCGCATGCCCGAGGCGTACTTGGCCTCCATTGCTGCCAATGCACCCTGCGTGTGCATGAGCGCAACTTGGAGCGCATCGACCGTAAAGAACTTTAACCTGGATTACCTCGATGAGGTTCACGGCGTGGTCCGCAAGGATACGTGGATTGGCGAGCTCAACCAAGAGATCGTGCGACAGACCAAGCTGTTTAACAAGCAGGCGGCAAAGACGTACGACGTTGACGTTGCTTGGGTTGACGAAGACAAGAATCTTGCCGGTATGGCTGCGTTGGCCGGCGGCGCCTTTGGTGGGGCCATCGTATCGCCCGACGAGACGTACGAGCGCGTGATGGAGTTCTTTGACCAGGTCGGCGTAAGTGAAGGGCTTGCGGTGCGTCTGCGTTTAAAGATCGCCGACAGGGTGGGCACAAGCGACGTCAAGAGCATCGAGTTTGAATTGAAGCGTCTAAGCAAGACACTCGTTGCCGTGAGCACCTGGGCACGTGGCGTTGCACGCAACGAGCATCAGGCAGGAGCCATCTTTACGACGCGCCACATGGGAAACCATGGCGACTTTAATAGCTTGGCGCTGGACCTTGCCCGAGAAATCGTTGCCGAGCTGGTGATTCGGAACGTTAAGTGCCCCGAGGCGTCGTACGAGGAGTCGCTCAAGGAGGCCAAGGGTATGGTGCCGTGCTTTAACGCTGCAGAATGGGATATCGGTTGGGGTGACGCTCAAAACCGTCTCGAGATGGGCCGGCCAACCCTTATGCTCATCAATTTGTCGGCCGGTGGCTTTTCCAAGAATCTTAAATACAAGGTACCGGAAAGTTTGTGTCGCACGGTACGACAGGTTGATTGCGGCTTCGAGGATGCCGACCGCCGTCCCAAGATGGACCTGGACTTTCTGTACATTGAGTCGCCTACGAGCCGTCTGACGTCGGAAGTCGAGATTAGCTCGGCGACGTTTGTTCAGCAGGCGTTGACAGGTGTGGTTGAACAGGAAGAGCTGGTGGCGCGCGGAGAGGTCCCGTTTACCGAAAAGCGTCATAACGTACGGCTGCTGCTGTCTGGCACCAAACGGAATCTGCCGGTTCGCAATACCCTCTCTTATCAGGTCGAAGGTGCTCGCATTGTGGCGCAGGCCGTGGGCCGCCTGATGCGCACGAGCGTAAAGATGCCGCACGTGCAGGTAATGCTCGACCGCAAAATCGCCGGCGATTGCGACTTTTCGTTCCTGCACGATTTGCCGATGGGCTACGAGCTGGAGCAGGTTGTTGGCGCCTGTGCGGCTGTCAACAACCACATGGCAGACAAGAAGCAGCACGCTGCTAACAAACAGCAGAACCTTGCTGCCTTTAGGAACAACCTGGCAAAAGAGAAGCACGAAAAGCTGGCATGGAAGGTTGCCTCCCTCGATGCGCGCGAGGAAGATCTTGCCGCCTTTGACGATGAACGCGACTTCTATCTGCATCATTTCTGCCTGCCGTGGGAAGAGCTTGCGAGCTATCCGGCGCGCCGAAGCACCGCGTTGCGTATGCCGTATGCCACGAGCGGTTATGCGTATGCAGAAGGCGGTGCGTGCAAGGTGCCGCACTTTGAGTTTCCTAACTACGATGGCGAGCCTGTCGAGCAGATTGCCGCCCGTCTGGAGGAGCGCTGTCGCTATAACGAGGGCTTAAAGGGCGCGAAGGTTCGCCAGGTAAGCCAGATGGCTGCTCGTGTGTCCGAGCTGCTCTCAATTCGCGAGGTGCGCGAGCGCTGGTCGCGCGACGGGGTACCTACGACGTTGCAGCCGGCGGCGACGGTGCACATGACGCCCTATATGTTCCAAGCGGTATACCTTGGAGAGCTGGGCGAGTCTGCCGGCAGGGCCATCTTTGAGGCGTATTACGACGGGTGTTATTCGCTTACTCGTGGTGATGCGGCCCATGCCGAGACAGGCGGCGATTTTGAGGTGCTCGATGCCGCCGGCAACAAGACCGGGGTGTGGATCGACTTTAAGCACTATCGTATCGGCGCCTATGAGGCCTACAGGCGCAACGGCGGCGATGCCACGGATGCCGAGCGCTTTAAGGCCAAGGCCCAAAAAGTTGGGGCGAAGCGCCTGTTGATCGTCAATGTTTTGGCCGATGAAGCGGCGCTGGAGCTCCGCCAAAAGACAATCGATGACGAGGGGATGGTGTTCTCCTTCCCGTATATGGCCGCTGACGGTGCAATCAGCCTGGAGATGATGGAGGCGATCGGCCGTGCAATCGAAGCATAGCCAGCCGTGTGGCCTGGGCGACATCGCCGTATCCGAGTTCGATTTGCAGCTCGATGCCGCTGCTGCCGAGGAGCGCTACTCGGTCTTTTGGTGCAATGTAGGCGATGCTGGCAAGCATGCCGTGGCGAACTTTATGGCCGATGTGTGCCAGACGGGCAAGGTCGTCGCGCTCACGCAGCTTGCCGATAACCGCGTCTTTCTCATGGTCAAGGCGGGCGCGCAGACGGGCGATCTTAATGCCTCGCTTTATCAGGAGCAGGTGGTTCCGATTAAAACTCATTGGGACGAGCTGGATGATTACGTAGCGTTGCGTCTGCTGTTTAACTCGTGCTCGCAGTTCGAGGGAATTGAGGACGAAGTTCCCAATGACACCGGGCACCTGTATGTCATTAGCGCCAAGGGTGCCCGCCGCGATGCTGTCGAAAGCGACGGAAGGGGACCTGCCAAGATCGAAACGGTTGAAATCGTTATCAACGAAGACTGCACCTTCGAACTCAAGATTCGAACGTTTACCAAGCGCCGGGTGCTTATCGGTCGTGCGGCAGGCGACGAGTTAGAACTCAAGAAGATCAACAGCCAGGTGGGTTACAGGCTGTCGCCTGTGGCTACGGTGGTGCTGGCCCACGGACAAAGTGACGAGTACATCCTGCGCCGCGCCAAGGGCGATAAGCCGTCCAAACGTCGCGACCTTACGTTTTCTGCCCAGGCGGAAAAAGTCGCCTATACCAAGAAGGGCATCCTGTACCGAGAGCTGCAGATTCTTGAGCGTCGGTACAGCGATTTTGCCCAGGTGTCGCTCAGAGAGTATCCGCGTAAGAGCTTCTACGAGGTTTTGAAAAGCGAGCAATATGACCGCGTGGTTGCGGAACGTTCGGTGGGGCAGCGGGTCGTGGTGTCGTTTGCGCGCAAAGGGCTTGCTGGGGTCGCGCGCAAACTCGCCGATCGACTCATCGATACCTCCTGGGATGTGCGCGCGTCGTATGACGGCGGAGTTGTTGATCCGTTGGCTTGGAATCTGGTTGTTGTGCCTAACGAGGTTGCCGAGAACGATGGCTATGCCCTGCACGCTGGGGTGGTGGAACAGCATGTGACGCCGGATGTGTGCGAGCCGCTGTTTAAGGCGGCGTCGAATGCAAAGGTGCGCGGCGCACAGGAGGGGATCCTGGGGCCATGCTCAAAGAGCTGCTGGTTAAGCAAGATGTTGCCGACGGACGGGTGAGGGCGTTTGACCTTGGCTCTTTTGGCGTTGGGTCGGTGACGGTCTGCGGCGTGGCCAATGTTGCGCGCAGGGAGAAGGATAAGGTTGAGCTAGATGAGCGCCTTGCGACGTTGACGATCGGTGCGGACGGGGCCATGGACTACGCCTCACATCCGATCGAGGACGGTCCCGTGGACGAGATGGAGCTTGAGCTGCTGACGGCCGAGGGTAAGCTCGACAAGGACGCCTATATCTTTGACGTGCGGGCGGGCGGACGCGCTATGCTCGCACGCGTGCGGGATACGGGCTTGACGACCTTCTCTAGCGACTTCGTGAACTTGGTGCGCGATTACCAGCTTACGGGTAAGGCGGGTCGTAAGAAGGAGTTTTTCGAGAGTTACAACTCGCCCTATTACGGCATTGGAACGTTCGAACGCGCAGGGATGACCTGCTACTTTGTCGGCGTCAACAACGGCACCAAAGAGGATGTGGCAACGGCGATCCATGTACGCTCGATTGAGGTGCTCGAAGGTGATGATCTGTCCGAGCTGCTGGTTCAGCTGGTCAATGTGGGGCTTTCGCGCTACGGAGCTCCCTCCAGGTGGCCGATTCCGGTCAAGTATCTCAACGAGTGCGCTGCGCGTGAGGGCGCGGTGGGGGATGTCGGTGGCGGCAAGTGATGGTGTCGCGCAATTATCGCTCCTAGAACTTTTTGAAATTATGCTTGCATTGTAAAAGGGGAGAACATATACTGCAGCCATAGCACATCAGATGGGGTCTCAAAAAGAGACCAAGCAAATGAGTTTTCAGTTTATGTTAAGAGGTACTTGAGCATGACCAGCAGAATTTTCCCCCTTTACAACGACAATACCGACCATATCGATCTCAATACCATCTGCGGTTACAGTATTTGTTCTAAGGCCGAGAACTACATGTTTGCTCAAGATGATTCAGAGCTTAGCTCCGAAGATTATGAGTACATGAATGATATTGAGCGCGAGCGGGAGTATGAGCTCGGCATCCGCTGATGGATGTGGGCTTGTCTCCAACTCCTCCGATTTAATTACCCCGTTATCACCTCTTTTTAGCGGGGCAAGTTAGATCGACTATCTGTGTCAAACAACGGCTCACCGTGGGAAGGAATCGGCAATGAGCAAGAACATGAACAAGGACATGAACGGCAAGGCCTTGGGTAAGGCCAGGGCGGCTGGGCGCGTGGCGACGGTTGCTGCGGCGACGATTGCCATGACGGGCGGCTCGCTGCTGTCGCCTCTGACCGCGGCGGCGCAGGGTGCGGATGGCATTGGCGCCGCGGGCGCAACGGCTGCGGTGATGTCGCCGCTGACGAGCGCTGCGGCCGCCGGTGCTGGCGTGGGCGCCGTGTCTGCGGCGCAAAAGGTCGCCGATCTGCAGGCTGCAGTTGATGCGGCACGCGCCAAGGCTGCTACCGCCAAGGCCGATCTGGAAGCGGCTG
>URTP01000007.1 GCA_900550835.1 uncultured Collinsella sp.
AAGGGGTGGGGAAAGGTGTTGAAAAATGGGGCGGTTCCCCATATTATTGATGACGTCGACAGGCGGGGTGGTTCCCCGCGTACGTGCCATCTGAGTAACCGAGGGGAGGGCGCACATGGGAATGACTGGTGCATACGAGCGCAATCTCGATGCAAAAGGTCGTCTGTCCCTGCCTGCACCCCTTCGCGAGGAGCTTGGAGAGCACGTTCGCGTGTTCAAAGCCCTGGATGTCGATGCTCTGTACGTGTTCTCTGCCGAGGCCTTCGATAAGTGGGTCGAAGGACTCTTCGCGGGTCGTGAGGACCACGAGGGTTTTAACCCGCGTGACATTAACGACCAGAAGCTCATGAGGGCGATCAACAAGCGCACCACGTCGATGGATGTGGACAGCGCCGGTCGTATCGGTCTTTCCGAGTCTCTCCGCAAGCAGGCGAATCTCGACCGCGAGGTCACGGTTGTGGGCAACTACGACCACCTTGAGGTTTGGGATCGCGCCGCGGCCGATGAGGACGATGACGATGAGGCCCTGCTGGACCTCTTCTTCTCGTAAGGGCAAGGCACGGGTAACGGATGGAGCGTGGGATCTTGACACAAGAATATCGGCATGAACCTGTCATGCTCGGCGAAGTGCTTGAGTCGCTGCAGCTAAAGAGCGGCTCCGTTGTCTGCGATTGCACCCTTGGCGGTGCCGGCCATTCGGTAAAGATGGCCGCACAGGTGGGGGAGACGGGCCTTTTGCTCGGCGTCGATCAGGACGACATGGCCCTCGAGGCCGCTGGCGCCCGTCTGGACCGCGAGGTTCCCGGCGTTCCGCACCAGCTGCTGAAGGGCAACTTCGGCGACTTGGACGAGCTGCTTTGCTCGGCCGAGGTGCCCGGGGTCGATGGCTTCCTGTTCGATTTGGGCGTTTCGTCACCGCAACTCGATATCCCTGGCAGGGGCTTTTCGTATAACGAGGACGCCCCATTGGACATGCGGATGGATCCGGGTAATAACACCTTAAACGCAGCTGAGGTCATCAACACCTATAACGAACACGACCTCGCCCGGATTCTACGCGTCTACGGCGAAGAGAAGTTCGCCTCGCAGATCGCGCGCGAGATCGTGCGCCGCCGCGAGCAAGAACCGATCGAAACCACCGGCCAATTTGTCGAGATCATCAAGGCGGGTATCCCGGCTGCCGCTCGTCGGCATGGCGGACACCCGGCCAAGAAAAGTTTCCAGGCCATTCGCATCGAGGTCAATCACGAGCTCGATGTGCTCGAACGAGGGCTTGATGCCGCCACCAGGTGGCTCAACCCGGGCGGACGTATCTGCGTCATCTCGTATCACTCGCTCGAGGACCGTATCGTAAAGAACCACTTTAAGGAGATGAGCCAGGGGTGCACGTGTCCGCCGGAGATTCCGGTGTGCGTGTGCGGCAACGTGCCGATACTCAAGGTCATCACCCGCAAACCCTTGGTTGCCCAGCCTGATGAGGTTGAGCGCAACCCTCGGGCGAGATCAGCCAAAATCCGCGTGGCGCAGCGTCTGTAGGCGCGACCGCGCGATATTGGACCTCCCGCTCGCACCATAAACGAAGCTTAAACACACTACCAACGTACTCGGGATGGGAGGCGGCATATCATGGGCTACAACACTTCAAGCGCAGCACTCGCCTATGATATGAACGCCATGCCCGCCTATCGTGAGACGCCGCAGGCCCCCGTTGCTCCCCGTGAGCAGCGCACGCCGCGCTTTGATGTCTACACGGGCGCGGGCCGTCAGGCAAACCAGGCGGTAAGCCCGGTTTTCATGAGCGTTCTTAAAACGTTTTGCATCATTGCGGCCATCTTCATGACGATCGGCGTCGCCCGCGTGGCGCTCGCCGGCGTTACGGCCCAGGTGCTCAACAGCAACGCCGAGCTTACCAACACGCTCGAAAAGGCGACCGATGAGAGCTCCGACCTGGAGGTCATGCATTCGGTCTATGGCGCCGACACGCGCATTCGCGACCTTGCGGGCGCTTACGGCATGGTGGAGCCCAGCGAGAGCGTTACACTTGACTTTTCGCAGGATGCAGCCGCGGGCGCCAACGCGACCGCGACCGCTCAGTAGCAAGACGGTAGCTGAGTATGACAAATGACTATCGCCGCGGTTCCGATGGGGGCCGCGGTTCTGGACGTCCCTCGTCGCGGGGGCGTTCTGGTTATCAAGGAACGGGTCGGCAATCTTACAACGCCGGGCAGTCCCGTGGCAACGACCCGGCGTCGCGACTTTGCGGCTCGGGCGGCCCCCAAGTGCATAACACCAGGTCGCGCAAGAGTTCGTCGACCGAATGGCTCACAGGCACGCCTCTGCCTCGCCGCAAAGCCGTCATGGGCTTCATTGGGCTTGGCTTGGGCTTGGGCGTCTTTCGCCTTGCCGACTATCAAATTGTCGAAGCCGATAAACTGCGCGAGCGTGCCGATGCGCGCCGCCTGCTTGCGCAGACCCTCTATGCCAAACGCGGTACCATCTACGACCGCAACGGTAACGTGCTGGCGTCGTCGGTCGAATGTCGCAACATCGCCGTGAACCCGCAGCTTGTCGAGGATGTTGACAAGACGGTGTCGGCGCTGGTCAAGGCAACTGGAATCGATAAAAAGACCTGCCGCAAGCTCGTTGAGTCCGATGGAACCTGGGTGTATATCAAGCGCCAGGTGGACGAAGACGATGCTGCGGCGCTGGAGAAGAAGAACCTGCCCGGCGTGCTTTTTGAGCAGGCTATGAAGCGCGTATATCCATACGGCAATCTGGCATCGCAGGTGCTGGGTGTAGTGAATGTAGACAACGACGGCTTGACGGGTCTCGAAAAGCAATACAACAAGCTTCTGACCGGTACGAACGGTTCTCTCGTACGCGAACGCGCGAGGGACGGCAGCTATATCGCGGGCGGTGCCTATAAAAAGGTGGCTGCGGTCGACGGCGTTGATATCGTGACGACGCTCGACGTCAATATCCAGCGTGCGGCCGAGGATGCCCTGGCAGAGGCTGTCGAGAAGACTAAGGCCAAGAACGGCTCGGCTTTGGTCACCGACCCCACGACCGGTGAAATTCTCGCTGCTTGCTCGTACCCGACTTACGACCAGACCGATCTGGAAAACGCCAAGACCGAGGATATGAACCTGCGCCTGGTCACCGACGCCTACGAGCCCGGCTCGGTCTTTAAGACGCTCGTGGCGGGCGCCGGCTTCGACTTGGGTGTCGTGCGGTCGAGTACGTCGTTTGAGGTGCCGGCGAGCATCAAGGTGGGCGACGATACCGTCACCGATGCCGACAAGCGCGACTATGCCATGACCATGGATGTGCGCGAGATGATGCGCCGTTCGTCCAACGTAGGCTTTGTCCTGGTGGGGCGCAAGATCGGTGCCGACGACTTTGCCGCCTATGTGGACAAGTGGGGCATCGGTCACAGCTCTGGTGTCGATTTTCCGGGCGAGAGCCTGGGCATCGTCAAGGAGCGTGACCAGTATGACGGCGCCACGCTGGGCTCGATGAGCTTTGGACAGGCGCTGTCTGTTTCGCCGATTGAGATCGCACGTGCCGTGGGCGGCATCGCCAACGGCGGCGTGATGATGACCCCGCACTTCTATAAGTCCAGCAAAGGTGACGAGAAGGACTGGGGCGAAGGCGAGCGCGCGATTTCGGAGGATGCCGCATCCCAGGTGACATCGTGCATGCAGACGGTCGTGTCGGAGGGAACGGGCGTTGGCGGCGCGGTTGACGGCTATGACGTGGCGGGTAAGACCGGTACGGCCGAACGTGCCGACGAGAACGGCGGCTACCTCAAGGAGAACTACATGTCGTCCTTTATGGGCTTTGCACCGGCACAATCGCCCAAGGTGCTGTGCTATATCACGCTCGACGGAACGCCGAGCGGCTCAGATGCCGCTGCGGTTCCGTTCCAGTTCATTATGGCCAACGCGCTCGACGTGCTGGGTATCCCGCACACGAAGTAGGGGGTTACAATCTTTGGGGCGTGGTTTGTTGTCCCATATGAGGGGTGTTCACATGCCCTGCACCACGCATACGCGGCGCTGGGATACAATACGCCGATAGCATTATTAGGTTTACAGGGGAGCTGCAATGATAGAGATCGCCGTCAACAACCTCGCGGCCGCAACAGGGGCCCGAACCGTGACGGGAGAAGCCGATCGGGTATGCCGCGGGTGCGTTATCGACTCGCGCCAGGTCGAGGAAGGGACGATTTTCGTCGCCTTTCCCGGTGAAAACGTCGACGGCAATGATTTTGCTTCCCGTGCCGTCCAGTCGGGTGCCGGCGCCGTCGTGATGACGCGTGAGCCCGAGGCCGAGCTGGTCTCGCTGGCGCAGGACAAGGGCTGTGCCATCTTGCTGACCGATGATCCCGAGGAGTTTCTGCTGCGTTTGGCGCATGCGTATCGCCTGGAGCTTGGCTGCCTGGTCGTTGGCATTACCGGTTCCATCGGCAAGACGACGACCAAGGACGTGCTCGCCGCTGTGCTCGCCAAGCGCTATCGTGTCTGGGCCACCAAGGGCAATTTCAATAACCTGATCGGCATGCCGCTCACGGTGCTTTCCGCTCCGGCCGATACCGAGGTCCTGGTGCTCGAGATGGGCATGAACCATTTCCACGAGATCGAGCGCCTGTCTCAGTCTGCCAATCCCAACCTTGCCATCGTGAGCAAGATCGGCACCTCTCATATCGGCATTTTGGGCAGCCGCGAGAACATCGCCCGCGCTAAGGCCGAGATCGTTCAGGGCATGTGCGCCGCTGGCGACTATTTGCCGCTGCTGGTTTTGGGCGGTGAGGACGACTTTACGCCGTTCATTCGCGACACGTTCGCCCAACCTGCTGGTATCGACGTGATGCTGGCCGGCGTCTCGGACGATGATGAGGTCCGTGCCCGCGACGTTCGCGTTGATGACGAAGGCCGTCCGGTCTTTACGCTCGATTTTGGCCAGGGCGAGACGATCGATACCATGCTTGCCATCCCCGGCGTGCAGTCCGTTCCCAATGCCGTTAAGGCCGCCGCGGTTGCCTATCGCCTGGGCGTGACGCCCGAGCAGATCGATGCTGCCTTTCGGAGCCTCACAATCACCGGTCACCGCCAGGAGATCAAGCGCGCCGAGAGCGGTGCCCGCGTCATCGACGATTCCTATAACGCCAGTGCCGAATCCATGGCAGCCGGTCTCGACCTGCTGTGCTCGCTTTCGTGCACGGGGTCTCGCATGGCGATCCTGGGCGAGATGGGCGAGATGGGCGATGAGGCTCCTCGCATGCATGAGCTCGTGGGCGCCTATGCCGCCGCCAAGAAGCTCGACATGCTGGCGTGCGTTGGTGGTGAGCTGGCCCAGCTTATGGCCGATGCCGCGCGCATGATGGGTATGGACGAGGACCGCATCCAGGTGTTCTCCGATTATCAGCAGGTGCTCGACCGCATGGGCGGCGCGCTTGAAAAACATGATGTTGTACTGGTCAAGGGTTCCCGCTTTGTTGAGCTCGACCGCTTTGTGGAAGGTGTGTGCTAGCCCATGTTCGGCAATCCCTCGTATCCAACGTATCAGGCTTTTTTGGGGCTTGGCATCGCCGCTGCCATTGCGCTGCTGCTTATGCCGTGGTGGATCAAGCTGCTCAAGGTCGAGGGTATCGGCCAGCAGGTTCGTGCCGACGGCCCCAAGCGTCATTTGGTTAAGCAGGGAACGCCCACCATGGGTGGCGTTGTCATCCTCGTCGCGATCTCGCTGACCTGCCTGCTGATGGGCAAGCTCACCACCGAGCTCGTGCTCGTGCTGCTCGCCACGCTGGCGACCGGCGTGTTGGGTCTGATCGACGACCTGACCTCCGTTACGCATGGGCGCTCGCTCGGTCTGACGCCTCATGCCAAAATGATCGGCCTCACCATTATCTGTGTCACCTTTACGGTACTTGCCGTCAACTGGTGCGGCGTCGCCCCCGAGATTCGTTTTCCCGGTGGGTTGACGATCGACCTTGGCGTGCTTTCGACTACCATCTGCGGCTATTCGTTCCCGTGGCTCTATATTGTCTTTTGCTGGCTGATGATTGCCGGTCTTTCTAATGCCGTGAACCTGACCGATGGCCTTGACGGTCTTGCTGGCGGCACCTCCATGATCGCCATGCTCGCCATGGCTGCCATGGCGTTTTTGCACGGAGACGTGAACCTGTCCATCTTCTGCACCGCGTGTGCCGGTGCCTGCTTGGGCTTTCTGTGGTTCAACTGCTATCCGGCGAGCATCTTTATGGGCGATACCGGCTCGCTTGCCTTGGGCGCCGCGTTTGCCTGCACGTCCATCATGACCAACACCGAGGTCGTCTCCCTCATCATCGGCGGCCTGTTTATCGTTGAGACTCTGTCGGTCATGATTCAGGTTGTCTACTTCCATTTTACGCACAAGCGCGTCTTCCTTATGGCGCCCATCCATCATCATTTCGAAAAGAAGGGCTGGGCCGAGACCAAGGTCGTCATCCGTTTTTGGATTATCGCTGCGGCCTTTGGTGCCGTTGGCCTTGCTCTGTTCTTCCAGTTGGGATAGTGGTCTTTCATGCCTCTTGCTGATGTCTTTAGCCTGCTCGTTTTGGGTCAGGGCAAATCCGGTCTCGATGTCGCCCGCTGGGCGCTGGCACATCCCGAGCGCGTAAGCGCCGTTACCGTGTATGGCGGCGGCACCTCTGAGCCCAATGACGCCACGCGTGCGCTCGAGGCTGCTGGTGCGTCGTTTGTCTATGGGACCGAACAGGTCGAGGGCGCCTATGACGCATGCGTGACGTGCCCGGGCATCTCGGAGTTCTCGGGCTTCTTTAAGGCCGGGCGCGAACATGCCGCCCAGATTATGGGTGAGCCAGAGTTTGCCTATCGCCTGTCGCCCGATAACTGGATTGCCATCACGGGCACCAACGGTAAGACGACCACCACGTCGCTGACCGATTATCTGCTCAAGGCTGCCGGCGAGGCCAGCGTAGCTGTCGGCAACATCGGCGAGCCGCCGGTCAACGAGATTGACGGCCGAGCCCACAACGAGTGGTTTGTGGCTGAGCTCTCGAGCTATCAGATTGCTACGACCACCGAGCTCCACCCTCGCGTGGCAGTGCTGCTCAACATCACTCCCGACCACTTGGGCTGGCATAAGAGCCATAAGAACTATGCGCTTGCCAAGATCAAGCTGTTTGACAATATGGTCGATGACGATCTGGTGGTTGTCGACGTCGAAGACGCCGGCATTCACGAGTTCGATGAGTACATCTATACGCCGGGTCGCCGCATCTGCAAGGTCGCTTTTGACGAGCCCGAGGGTGCAGACGCCGCCTTTGTGCGCGACGGCAAAATGGTCGTGCGCCTGAAGGGCGTCGAGACTCAGCTTGTCGCCACGTCCGAACTCAAGATCTCGGGCCATCACAATGTTATCAATGCCCTTTGCGCTGCCACGGCTGCCCTGGCAGTCGGTGCCGATGTCGATGGTGTCTGCCGCGGTCTGGCCTCGTTCCAGCCGCTCGAGCACCGCGTGGAGCCGTGCGGCGAGATTGACGGAGTGCGCTACGTCAACGATTCCAAGGCAACCAACACCGACGCGGTCGAGAAGGCACTGACGGCATTTCCCGATGACAACGTGATCTTGCTGCTCGGCGGCCACGATAAGGGCACGCCGCTCACGGACTTCGCGCGCGTTGTCATGGATAACGTGCGCTCGGTCGTCTGCTTTGGCGATGCGCGCGAGCGCTTTACCGCCGCTATGGACGAGGCCGATGTCGATGGCGATGTGGATATCGCCCAAGCGGATGACCTACGCGATGCCGTGGACGTTGCCCGTTCGCTGTCGAGCCGTGGCGACGTGATCTTACTTTCTCCTGCCTGCTCTTCGTTCGATGAGTTCTCGGGCTATGAGGAGCGCGGCCGCGTGTTTAAGGACTACGTGGCCCAGCTTGCCGCTGCAGCGAAATCGCAAATGGAATAGGGGTTGCCGGTGAGAGAGGAGAGCCCCCGACAAGGTATGAGGAGGCCCGACTCGGACCGTGCTTCCTCGCGGCGTAGCACACCGTGTTCCGGTCGCGGCGGGCAGTCGTTTAGCGAACGCTATATTGCCGGCGTTCCCGCCCGCATCATGCGCCCCCGTCTGATATTTATGGCCTGCCTGTTTACTTTGGTGTGCTTTGGTCTGCTGATGGTGTACTCGGCGTCTTCGGTCGAGGCGCTGCACGAGAATGGCTCGGCGACGTTTTTCCTGGGTCGACAGGCCGCGTTTGCCGTGGTTGGTGTTCTGGCGCTGATTGCCATCGTGCGCGTTTTGCCGGACAGCTGGTTTGGGGAGGATGTGCTTAGGATCTTCCTTATCGGCATGATAGGGCTACTGTTTCTGGTGTTCTTGGTGGGCAGCGGCAGCCGTGGCGCCACGCGCTGGCTCAACATCGCCGGTATTCAGTTCCAGCCTTCCGAGTTTTTAAAGCCATTTGCCATTGCGTATTCGGCCATCATGCTTGATCGCTTCTTTTCGCCCGGTGGCAACATCAACGAATTCCTTCGCAAGATGGGCATCTACCTGGGTATTTCGCTCTTTCTGATCTTTATCCAGCCCGATTTCGGTACTGTCCTGATCATCCTGTTGACCCTCATGTGCATGGCGTTGTTTGCGGGTCTCGACCCGAGATTTATCATCGGCGTGCTAATCTTCGGCATTCTCGTGATCGTGATTGCACTTGTCGCAGAGCCGTACCGTATGGTGCGTATTCAGGTTGCCTTGAACCCTTGGGCTGATGAGTATGGTGACGGCTATCAGGCCACGCTTGCCATCATGGCCTTTGCCTCGGGCGGTCTGTTCGGCCGTGGCATCGGCAACTCAACCATGAAGTACTCGTATCTGCCCGAGGCGCACAATGACTACATCCTGGCCATCATTGGCGAGGAAGTCGGCTTTGTCGGAACCGTGCTGTTCTTCTTGGTGTTTGCGATGCTGATCTACTCGGCGTTTCGCATTGCCGAGCAGGCGACCGATCGTCGGGGCGCGCTTATGGCGTCTGGCTCCGCGGTCATTCTCGCGGTGCAGTTTTTGATTAACGCGCTTGGCATCCTCAACGTGTTTCCCATGACGGGCAAACCGTTGCCGTTTATTAGCTATGGCGGTTCGTCGATTATTGTGTCGCTTATGCTTGCCGGTCTGATCCTACGCGTTTCGTACGAGAGCGCCCGTCGCGATGAGTACGACCGTCGCCGCGAGAGCTTTGCCGTTATGGATGAGAGTACCGCCGGCGTGCCCCACGTGCGCGGCGAGCGGTCTTCGCGTAACGGCTTTACCGTTCTGGATGGCTCTGCGACCGAGCCGGCAGCCCGTCCGCGTCAGCGAACGGCGCCGCAAGGTCGTCCGCAGCGCCCAACTCCTCGCAATGCGGGCGGCGGATATAATCGAATCGATTTGAACTCGGACCCGTCGGCGCGTTTGCGCACCGACGACCAGGGACCGCGTGTACGAAGGGACTACCATGACCGATAAGATGACCGTTGCTATTGCAGCCGGCGGCACGGCAGGGCATATCAACCCCGCGCTCGCCTTGGCCGAAGAGCTGCGTGACCGTGGCCACCACGTTGTGTTCGTGGGCCAGTCGCGCAAGCTCGAGGGTCGTCTGGTCCCCGAGGCTGGGTTTGATTTTGTGCCCATTACGGTTACGGGCTTCGACCGCTCCCGTCCTTGGACGGCGCTGACCTCGCTGTGGCGTGTCAACAAGGCCAAGCGTGCGCTCGCCAGTCATTTCTCAAAGGTCGGCAAGCCCGATGCCGCCATCGGTTTTGGTGCCTATGTCGAGGTTCCGTTGCTGGGGTGGTGCAAGGGCGCAGGCGTTCCGTATCTGCTGCATGAGCAGAACTCTGTTCCGGGCCTGGCCAACAAGATGATGAACTCCCACGCCGCTCGCGTGTGCATCTCGGTGCCGGCAGCGCGTTCGGTCTTTGAGCGCGAAGGTGACCCTGACCACGTGCTCATGACCGGCAACCCCGTACGTCGCTCGGTGATCGAGGGCGATCGCGCTCGCGGCCGCAAGGCACTTGGCGTTCCCGAGGACGCTACGCTGCTGCTCGTCTTTGGCGGTTCACTTGGCGCCCAGCACCTCAACGAGCGCGTGGCTTCGCTCAAAAACGAGCTGCTTTCGCGCAAGAACCTCTATGTGTTGCATTCGACGGGTGCCGACGGCTTTGAGGAGACCGAGCGCGCTTTGGCGCTGACGCCCGAGGAGGCGAAGCGTTACCGCGTCCAGCCTTACATCGACAACATGGGCGACATGCTGGCTGCTGCCGATTTGGTGCTATCGCGTTCGGGCGCATCGAGCGTGGCCGAGATCGCTGCGCTCGCCGTGCCCTCGGTGCTCGTGCCGTACCCGCATGCGACGGCCGACCACCAAACCACCAATGCCCGTTATCTGGTCGACGCCGGGACCGGCGTGCTCTGTGCCGATGCCGATATCGACGGTTCTGCCTTTGCCGATGAGCTGCTGCACCTGGTCGATGACGCGGCGGCCCGCGACGCCATGCGTCAGGCGGCGCGTGGTCTGGCTCAGGATAGGGCCGCCGCTCTTCTGGCGGATGCGGTAGAGGGTTTGCGTTAGTTAGACGGGATATCGTCGGTCGCCCTCGCGCTGATGCGGTAGGTGCGGTACAGTTAACGGGTTACAGGCAGTGTTTACGCAAGGAGTACACGAGCACATGGCTGATTCCCAGACTGCAACCTCCGCGCCCGAGTTTAAGAGCGCCCACTTTATCGGTATCGGCGGCGCCGGCATGAGCGGCATCGCCCTCGTTCTGCACGAGCGCGGTTATGCCGTTACCGGCTCCGACCTTAAGACGTCACGTTATATCCGCCAGCTTACCCGCGCTGGTGTGAAGGTGCATGTGGGCCATGAGGCCGCCACGATCGACGAGGTCAAGCCCGACGTGGTTGTTGTGTCCACCGCTATTCCGGAGTCCAACCCTGAACTCGTGCGCGCTCGCGAGCTGGGTATTCCCGTGTGGCCCCGTGCCAAGATGCTCTCTGCTTTGGGCCACGGCTACACCACCGTCGCTGTTGCCGGCACGCATGGCAAGACCACCACGTCTTCGATGTGCGCCACCATGCTCGACCGCATGGGTCTGGATCCGAGCTTCTTGATCGGCGGCATCGTCGAGGGCTATGACACGAACGGCAAGAACGGCTCGGGCGACTACTTTGTCGCCGAGGCCGACGAGTCCGACAGCTCCTTCCTGTTCCTGAACCCCAACGTGGTCATTGTGACCAACGTCGAGGCCGACCACCTCGATCACTACTCGGGTATCGAGGAGATCGAGGCAACTTTCGCCAAATTCATGAGCCTGGTGGGCGAGGACGGCACCGTCATCGTCTGCGGCGAGGACCCGCATCTGGTCGAGCTCGCCAAGTCGACGGGCCGTCACGTGCTTTCCTACGGCTTTGCCGAGAGCAACGACATCGTCTGCGTGCACCCGGATGTCAAGGGCATCCAGAGTGACTTTATCGTTCGCTTTGAGGACGGCACTGAGCACGCTGTGGAGATCAAGAGCAACCCCGGTCGCCACAACATGCTCAACGCCACGGCGGTGCTCACCGTCGCCCATGTCCTGGGCCTTGACATCGACGCCGCCGCCAAGGCGCTCTCGAGCTTTGAGGGCGTCCGCCGTCGCTTTACCCACGTGGGCGATATCGATGGCATCACCGTGGTCGATGATTACGGCCATCACCCCACCGAGATCAAGGCGACGCTTGCTGCCGCTTCCTCGCTGGGCTACAAGCACGTCGATGTCGTGTTCCAGCCGCACCGCTATTCGCGCCTGCAGGCCCTGTGCGACGACTTTGCCGATGCATTTGCCAATGCCGATAAACTGCTGCTGATTGATGTGTTCTCGGCTGGCGAGATGCCCATTCCGGGTGTCACCTCTAAGATGCTCGCCGATACCGTGCGCGCCAAGCATCCTGGCAAGGAGGTCGTGTACTGCTCCAGCCGTCTTGAGCTCAATCAGGAGCTCGAGCAGATGGTGGGCGAGGGCGACCTGCTGCTCACCATGGGTGCCGGCGACGTTACGACCGTCGGTCCCGAGTTCATTGAGTATCTGACTGCCAAGAAAGACGCTTAAGTCTAATGGGTCTGTTTAACGCCGTCATGGCGCTCTCGGGCATGATCGACACGGATGTGATCGAGGACGAGCGCCTTGCGCGTCATACGAGCTATCGTATCGGCGGCAAGGCCGACCTCTTTGTGACGTGCCATAGCTATCATGCCCTCCGCCGCGCCGTGGCGGTGCTCGATCGCGAGCAGGTGCCGTGGGTCATCATCGGCAAGGGCTCCAATCTGCTGGTTGCCGATGGCGGTTATCGCGGTGCCGTCATTTCGCTCGGACGTGAGTTTCAGCGCACGGTTGTTGCCGATGACGGTTGTACGCTGACGGTCGGTGCGGGCGTGATGTTTGCGCGCCTGGTCAACGATGCCCTGTCGCGTAGCCTCTCGGGCCTTGAGTTTGCCGTTGGCATTCCTGGTTCGGTCGGCGGTGCGATATCCATGAATGCCGGCACACGGACCGAGTGGATTGGCTCGCTGGTTGAGGATGTCGTAACGTTTGACCCGGCATCCGGTATCAAGCATTATGCGGGGTCCGAGATCACTTGGGACTACCGCGAATGTAGCCTTCCCCGCAATGAGATCATCCTCGAGTGCGTGTTCAAGCTTAAACCGGCGCCCAAGGCCGACATTCGCGAGCGCATGGAGCGGTACCTTACAAGGCGCAAGCGTACGCAGCCCATGGGTCGCGCATCCTGCGGGTCTGTCTTTCGCAACCCGCCCGATGCGAGTGTGGGCAAGCTTATCGAGGATTGTGGATTAAAGGGTTTTTCGATTGGCGGCGCGGAAGTTTCGCCCGTTCACGCTAATTTTATCGTTAATAACGGAACTGCCTCGGCCGATGACGTTGCCGCGGTTATTAGACATGTGCACGGAAAGGTGAGGGAGGCGTATGGCATCGAGCTCAGACCGGAAGTTAAATTCCTCGGCTTCTAGAGCATCGAAACCCACCTTCCGCCGCGCCGGAGGGCGTTCCGGCGCGCCTGCCAAACCTCAACGCAATACCGTCGCGCACTCTAAGTCTGTCGGGTATGCTCGACAGACCAGTCGTCCGGTCGTCGGCTCGCAGCTCGGTAATCGTCCGGCCGCAAAAAAGTCCTCGCGTCCCTCGATGACGTCAAAGCCTGTTATGGGCGCCAAGCCTGCCCGTCCCATGGCGGCTCCCAAGCCCTCGACGGGAACTAAAGCGGCGCGTCCAGGTCGCACGCTGGGCGCATCGAAACCGCGCTCGCTGACATCGGTGCCGGCTACCGCCAAGAAGCCTTCGAGTAAAAAAGGTTTCAACCCGTTATCTTCACTTGGAGCGATGGCAAATAAAACATCAGACGCCGCTTCTGTCGTTACAGGCAAAGGCAAAATCGTGGGCGGCGTTCTGGCCGTCTTGGCCGTGCTCGTCGTCGTTGCCATCGTGGTGATCAACTCTGGACTGTTTACTGCCACTGATATTCAGATTCAAGGCAGCGAGCATGTGACGAAGCACGATGCTATCCAGCTGATCGACTTGCCCGAGGGAACGTCGCTTTTTAACGTCG
Organism: uncultured Collinsella sp.; assembly: GCA_900550835.1. GTDB lineage: Bacteria > Actinomycetota > Coriobacteriia > Coriobacteriales > Coriobacteriaceae > Collinsella. Next base: position 13,636 of record URTP01000007.1, read on the forward strand.
ATCCCGACCAGATTACCGAGGATCTCAAGCAGAACCCGTGGGTTTCGGGCGTGGATGTCCAGCGCCAGTTTCCCCATACGCTTATCATCACGCCGACGGAGCGTAAAGTTATCGCCATTGCGTATATCAGCTCCGACGACCTTGCCTGGGCTATCGGAGACGATGACACCTGGATCGCCCCGCTGTCGACGTCGGTCGAAGTGGACGACCAGGGCAACGTCATCACGACAGGGCAGGGCTCAAATACCTTGACCGGAATCGATGCCGCGCTGGCGCTCGCCAAGCATTATGGCGCGGTGTTGTTGACTGATGTCTCGGCGGATGTCGCTCCGGTTTCCGGCCAGGCGGTGAACTCCAAAGCCGTTAAGGCCGGCCTGGATTATGTGCGTGGTTTTTCGAGCGAGTTCTTGGGACAAGTCAAGGATATTTCCACGCCTTCGGTCGAAGCCATCTCGGCAAACCTCAATAACGGCATTGAGGTGTCGCTGGGCGATTCGGGCGATATCGCCAAGAAGGAACGCGTAGTCACCAAGTTGCTTTCGCAGGTAGAGGGCGTAACGTATATCAATGTGCGCTCTCCGGGCAACTACACATTTAGGAATGCTCCGACCTCGTAGCGCTGGTTGATGCTTTGTTGAGGGGCCATACCACGCCGTTTATCTGGTTTGTTTGGTTTTCACGGTCAATTATTTGACTGATACGTTCATAATGTGCAAACATAATACGGTTTACCTTTGCATTTACTTTCAACCTGAAGGTTAATGTGCGCAGGGGTCGACCCATGCTATGGCTATAACCTTTGTTCGGAGGACCGACATGCACGAGACAGAGATCAACAACTACCTTGCCGTCATTAAGGTGGTCGGCGTCGGCGGCGGCGGTACCAACGCGGTCAATCGAATGATCGAAGAGGGCATCCGCGGCGTCGAGTTTGTTGCCATCAACACCGATGCTCAGGCACTCGCGATCTCTGATGCCGATATCAAGGTGCACATCGGCACCGACCTTACCCGCGGCCTGGGCGCCGGCGCCAATCCCGAGGTTGGCCGCAAGGCTGCCGATGAGTCCCGCGACGACATCGCCGAGGCGCTCGCTGGCGCCGACATGGTGTTTATCACCTGCGGCGAGGGCGGCGGCACCGGTACCGGCGCTGCTCCCATCGTTGCCGATATCGCGATGAACGAGGTCGGCGCACTGACCGTCGCCGTCGTGACCAAGCCCTTCACCTTCGAGGGCCGCAAGCGTAAGAAGAGCGCCGAGGAGGGCATCAAGACCCTCTCCGATTGCGTCGACACCATGATCGTCATTCCTAACGATAAGCTGCTCGACATCGCCGAGAAGAAGACCACCATGCTCGAGGCCTTCGCGATTGCCGATGGCGTCCTTTCCCAGGGCACCCAGGGCATCACCGACCTCATCACCGTCCCCGGTATCATCAACCTGGACTTCGCCGATGTTAAGACCATCATGAAGCAGGCCGGTACCGCCATGATGGGTATCGGTACCTCTTCTGGGGATACTCGTGCCGTCGACGCTGCCCAGCAGGCCATCTCCAGCCCGCTGCTCGAGAGCTCCATCGATGGTGCCACGCGCGTGCTGCTCTCCATCGCCGGTTCCAAGGACCTGGGCATCCAGGAGATCAGCGACGCCGCCGACGTTGTCGCCAACGCCGTCGACCCCGAGGCCAACATCATCTTCGGTACCGTTGTCGACGAGTCCCTGGGCGATCAGGTGCGTATCACCGTCATCGCTACGGGCTTCTCCGACTCCAACGTCAACCGTCAGGATGAGCTCTTTGCTGCTCAGCAGTCTCAGAGCAAGGCCGCTGCCTCCGCTGAGCCGCAGCGCACCGCTCCGGCTGCCAGCCCGGCTCAGGCCGCTCCGACCCGCAACGTCGGTGGTACCGAGCTGCCCAACTTTGGCAACGACCAGTTCGAGCTTCCCGACTTCCTAAAGCGCGGTAGCTTCTAGTTCGTTTTTCTCAACGACCTGCACGGGGTGTGTCCATTTGGATGCACCCCGTTTTGTTTCTCGTTTGTAAACGAAAGCCTCCAATCTCCTTACGTTCCCTTTACGTTTGGTCCCTACCGCTGCGGGTATCCTTTTAAAGAAGTATGACAGCCGTATAAACGCGGACTGCGCGGCGACGCCGCGGTACTTGTGTTATTAGGAGGCTTTAGTATGGCAGCACGTGCGGACAACGTTTCGCGTGTCGACCATGATGGAGTTACGTTGGTGGAGGGCGCGACATCCGATGTCCGCTTTGCCTTTACCGAGCGCACCGGTGGCGTTTCTGAAGATGCGTACTCCTCGCTCAACCTGGGCTCGCATGTAGGCGATGACCCCTTTGCTGTTCAAGAAAATCGTCGTCGAGCGCTCGAAGCTATGGGCGCCACTGAGTGCGAGCATAATCTGCTCGTGCCCAATCAGGTACATGGTGACCATATCGTTACGGTGACTTCGAACGGCGCCGACGATCTTGAGGCTGTTCGCGAGCAGATTGCCGAGGGCTGCGATGCCATCGTCTGTACGGCCCATGACGTGCCCGTGCTGCTCTGCTTTGCCGACTGCGTTCCCGTGGTGCTGGTGGCCCCTGGCGGATTTGCCGTGGTGCACTCCGGTTGGAAGGGCACGATTGCACGTATTTCTGCCAAGGCGTGCCAGGCGCTTTGCGATGCTGCCGGCTGCGATGCGAGCGACGTTTCCGCCTATATCGGCCCCCATATCTTGGCTGACGAATATGAGGTATCCCAGGAACTCATGGATCGCTTTGCCGTCGAGTTCTCTTGCATCGATGCGAGTGCCTCTCGCATGCTCGATCTTTCCGCTGCCATTTGTGAGGCGCTGGTAGATGCCGGTGTGGACGCGGATAATATCGTGGATACCCAGCTTTCGACTGTGCGTCAGAACGACCGCTTTTATTCCTACCGTAACGAGGACGGCACCTGTGGGCGCCATGCTGCGATCGGCGTGATGCTATGAGAAAGATCGTATCGGTCCTGAGCGCCGCTGTGCTTACGCTTACGCTGTGCGCCTGTTCTTCGGGATCTTCTACCTCTTCCATTACCGTGGCCGGCTCCACGACCTGCCTTCCTATCGCCGAAATTGCGGCAGAGGGCTTTAAGGAGGAGACCGGCATCGACGTGCTCGTTTCCGGTTTGGGCTCTTCCGCTGGCATCGAAGCCGTCAGCGCTGGCACGGCCGATATCGCCAGCTCCTCCCGTGGACTCAATGCCGACGAACAGGATCTGGGCCTGACTCCCATCGTCATCGCCCACGACGGTATCGCGGTCATCGTGAACGAAGACAACCCCGTCGATAACCTCTCGACCGAGCAGCTCCGCGATATCTATGCCGGCAAGATCACCAACTGGAAAGAAGTCGGTGGCGAGGACCTGAGGATTCAGGTTATCAACCGAGATGAGGCGTCTGGCACGCGTGAAGCCTTCCGCACCATCGTGATGGACGGCACCCCGTTCGATCGCCGCTCCGCCGTTCTTTCGGGCACGGGCCAGGTGCGCGACGTGGTATCTCGTTCGCGCGGGGCTATCGGCTACATTTCGCTGGGCTTCGTCGATAGCCTCAACGCCAAGACCTCGGTCAAGGCCGTCTCGGTCAATCATGTTGAGGCGTCCGAGAAGACGGTCGCGAGTGGCGGCTATCCCATCTCGCGCGACCTTTACTTCTTTGTGAAGGGTGCGCCTTCGCAGCAGGCGCAGGATTACATCGACTACGTGACGTCCGAAAAGATGGACAAGCAGATTCGCGAGGCGGGCTTTATTCCCGTCACCAACGACGAGAAGGGGAGTGAGTAGCATGGAAGCACAGGAAAACTCCCAGACTGAGCAGAATGCTCAGGCGCCCAAGAAGCGCGAGCTGGCGCTCGTATCGCGCAGCACCTATATCAAGGAGAAGGCGCTGCAGTGGATTTTCTTTGCCTGCGCGTTCTTGGCGGTTGTTACCGTCATCCTGATTTTTGTCTTTACCACGTACTCGGCGCTGCCCGTCTTTACCGACATCGGTCTGGCGGACTTCTTTAGCTTTACGTGGGCGCCCTCTGAGGGCCACTACGGCATCGTGTCGCTGCTTGCCGGCTCGGGTCTGGTGACCGTCGGTGCGCTCGCCATGGGTGTGCCCCTAGGTGTGGGCACGGCCGTGTATCTGGTCGAGATCGCCAGCAAGCGCGTGCGCAAGCTCATCAGCCCTGCCGTTGACCTGTTGGCCGGCATCCCTTCTATCATCTATGGCTTCTTTGGCATGATCATCATCCGTCCGTTTATCGCGCAACTGACCGGTGGTCTTGGTTTTGGTGCGCTGACGGCGTGGTTCGTGCTTGCCATCATGATCGTCCCTACCATCACCACGCTCACCATCGATGCCCTCAATTCCATTCCCATGGGTATTCGCGAGGCATCGTATGCCATGGGTGCTACTAAGTGGCAGACCATCTACAAGGTCGTGCTACCTGCCGCTAAATTGGGCATTGTGGACGCGATCGTTTTGGGCATGGGTCGCGCCATCGGTGAGACCATGGCCGTGCTCATGGTCGTGGGCAACGCACCAGTCATCCCGGACAGCATTTCGAGTCCCATCTCGACGCTTACGAGTCAGATCGCGCTCGACATGAGCTATTCCTCGGGCCTCCACCGTTCTGCTCTGTTTGGCATGGGCGTGGTCCTGTTTATCATCTCCGCCGCGCTGGTGGGTATTGTCCGTCTGATCTCCAAGAAGAAGAGGGGGTAGGCTATGTCCGATTTTGTTGACACGACGGTCGATACGACCTCGTCGCGCGAGCGCATCAAGCGTGCCCTTTCCCATGGCAAGAAGGGTCGCATCAACAAGGACCTGTCCAACAAGATCATGCTTGGCGTGTTCCGTGCCGCGGCATACATCACCACGCTGGTGCTTGTCGCTATCATTGCCTATGTGGTCATTAACGGCCTGCCGCATATCTCGCTCGACTTTATCTTCGGTTGGCCCCAGGGCGTCAACGCCGAGGGCGGTATTTGGCCCACGATCGTCTCGACCGTCTATGTGACGGCGCTCGCCATGCTTATCTGCACGCCGATCGCTGTGCTGGCAGCCGTCTATCTGGCCGAGTACGCCAAGCAGGGCAAGATCGTCGAGCTCATTCGCTACGCTGCTGACGCTTTGGCCTCGGTGCCCTCCATCGTTATGGGCCTGTTTGGCTACGCCTTGTTTGTCGAGGCTATGGGTCTGGGCCTTTCGATGATCTCGGCCGCTCTGGCGCTCGCGCTCTTGATGCTTCCCATCGTCATGCGCACCACCGAAGAGGCCATTCGCGCCGTTCCGCGCTATATCCGTTGGGGCGCGTACGGCCTGGGCGCCACCAAGTGGCAGGTTGTCTCCAAGATCGTGCTTCCTTCTGCCTTTGGCCGTATTGCCACGGGTATCGTCCTCGCCATCGGCCGTGCCATTGGCGAGACCGCGGTGGTGCTCTACACCATGGGCCAGGCCATCAATCTACCTATTTCGCCGCTCGATTCCGGCCGCCCCATGACGGTTCACCTGTACCTGCTTGCCAACGACGGCATCAACATGAACGCGGCCTACGGCACCGCGCTTTTGCTGATGGCGATCATTTTGGCCTTCAACCTGTTTGCGCGCTTCCTGTCGCGCAAGCGTCGCTAGTTAAGGAGTCCCATGTCCGTTTATCAGTCCGCTCCCACGTTGGAGCAAGCGGCCATCACGGCCAAGGATTTCAACTTTTGGTACGGTGACTTTCATGCGCTGACGGGGCTCGACCTCAACATCGCCAAAAACGCCATTACCTCCTTCATTGGCCCTTCGGGCTGCGGTAAGTCGACGTTTTTGCGCTGCATCAACCGCATGAATGACCTGATCGAGGGTACGCGCGTCGAGGGCACCATGACGCTCGACGGCAACGATATCTATGCCGAGGGCGTCGACCCGGTCGACCTCCGTCGCCGCGTGGGCATGATTTTTCAGCAGCCCAACCCGTTTCCCAAATCCATCTACGAGAATGTCGCCTTTGGCCCTCGTCTGCAGGGCGTGACTAGCAAAAGCGACCTCGATGACATCGTGGAAGAATCGCTCAAGCGCGCCAACCTCTGGAAAGAGGTATCCAATCAGCTCAACAAGGATGGTTTGGCGCTCTCGGGCGGTCAGCAGCAGCGTCTGTGCATCGCGCGCGTGCTTGCGGTGCAACCCGATGTCCTCCTGATGGACGAGCCCTGCTCCGCCATCGACCCCACGTCCGTCTCTAAGGTCGAGGATTTGATGGCTGAGCTGGCGCCCGAGATGACGATCATCATCGTCACGCATTCAATGCAGCAGGCAGCTCGTATCAGCGACTACACCGCATTCTTCTTGCAGGAAGTTGCCGGTGAGCCTGCCACGCTCATCGAGTATGGTCAAACCGACGCGATCTTCACCAGCCCGGTGGACTCGCGGACGGAAGACTATATCACCGGCCGCTTTGGCTGATCGGTGCGACTAGTCCCAAGCCGATCGGACCTGGTCCGGTGCGTATTCACTGTGCGGGCGGCATGACCGCACCCAACTGATTGGAGTGAACCATGCGTAAACTGTTTTCCCGTCAGCTCATCGGGGCCCGCCACGAGATGCTGAGCATCTACGAGGCCGTCGATCTGGCCCTCCACGATGCCGTTAAGGCCTATGTGACCGACGACCGCAAGCTCGCCACCAAGACCAAGAAGCGCACGCTTTCGATTGACGCGCGCTGCGCCAACTTGGAGGCCGTGTGCTACAACCTGATCGCCACGCAGTCGCCGGTCGCCTCCGACTTCCGCTTGCTGCAGACGATTATCTACGTCGACTTTAACCTGCAGCGCATGACCGATAAGGTTCGCCAGATCTGCCGCGCCACGCGTCACATGGTCAAGGCCGACATCTCGCTGCCCCAGGAGCTCGTCGGTACGGTTGAGGCCGAGGCCGAAGCTGTTTACCAGGTGCTGGGCTCTTCGCTTTCTGCGCTCGTCACCAATGACATGTCCATCATCTGCAACTTGGCCGTCGAGGACGAGCCGGTGCACGCCGCCTACGAGAAGTTCTTCCGCACCTTTAACCGTATGGATACGGGCGACTTTATGGACGACGACAGCAACTATGACGACCTGCGCCGCGCTATCATGGTTTCGCGCTACCTCGATCGCATCGCTTCGATTTCCATCGATGCCGCTTGCCGTCTGACCTTCCTGTTGACTGGTCAGCGTATGAACGCCGGCGATATCGCCCGTGTGGACGAGGATGAGCTCGAGAGCATGCGCGTGCCTTCGGGCGAGGGTGTTATCATGAGGCCCGCCGTCGACGCGCGTTACGTTGCCAAGGTGCCCGCCAACGAGGTCAGCGAGGGTCTTCGCTACCTGCTCGATCATCTTGAGGACGAGGACGATGGCGAGGACGACGAGGAGTAAGTGACCCCGTTCGTCGAAAGATTGTAAATACCTAAGTGAGCGCGGCCTTGCACATGCGGGACCGCGCTCTTGCGTTAGCATGGGACTACTTGTTTGGCTGTCAGCGGAGGCGATTGGCAATGGATAACTATTTGGACTTGATGCGCGCTCGCCGCGAGCAGATTCTGGAACGTTTTTATGCGGCGCTCGATCGCGCGGGCCGCCCCCACGACGCCGCGCGCCTCATTGCCGTGTCCAAGACCGTTGGTGTCGATGAGACCGTTGCCGCCATCCAGGCGGGGTATCGCCATTTTGCCGAGAACCGCCCGCAGGAGCTGGTTCGCAAGCTCACGGGTCTGGCGGAGCATCCGGAGCTGCCCGAGGTGCGCTTCGATATGATCGGCAACCTGCAGACCAATAAGATCAATGCGGTGCTGGGCTCAGCCGAGCTGATTCACTCGGTGGGTTCGCTGCATCTGGCACAGGCGATCTCGAGCCGTGCTGTCCGCAAGATTGAGGCAGGCGAGCTCGCCGGCCCCCAGCGTGTGCTCATCGAGGTCAATGTGAGTGGTGAGGAGTCGAAGGGAGGCTTTTCGCCCGATGAGATTCGCGCCGCCGCGGGTGAGCTTGCGGAACTTGAGGGAATTTGCGTACAGGGGCTTATGACTATGGCGCCCCGGGGGAATAAGGATGTGGCACGTCGCACCTTTGCGGGGCTTCGTGAGCTGAGGGATGAGCTGGAGGCTGCGCATCCCGATTTGAACCTGCCTGAGCTTTCCTGCGGCATGAGCGAGGACTTTGAGCCTGCCCTTGAGGAGGGCTCTACGCTCGTTCGCCTGGGCAGGGTAGTATTTAGCCCGGAGTTTGCAGTAAAATAAGGCTCTGAAGTGCGCACTGATTATCGGGGCGCCTGCACTAAACCGCGAGAGGACACAACCATGGGCTTCCTTGACGAGATTAAAAATAAGATGCACCTGGGCGGCCAGCAGGGTTACGACCAGGGTTATGGCCAGGACGACGACTACGGTTACGATGACGGCTATGACGATAGTTATCAGGGCAACGGCTACAGCGGTGCTTCGGGCGAGGGCTTCTACACCCAAGACGAGCCGAGCAACGGCCTGCTTGGTCAGACGCGCCGCGGTGAAGCTGAGTCGGTTGCCGTGTATACGCGCTCCGGCCAGCTGGTCGGCGATGACTCCCGCCATGCCACGACGTATAACCCGCCTTCGCGCTCGCAGGACAGCGTTGCGAGCGGTTATCGTCCTGGTGCCTATGACACGCCGTCGAGCTACGCCGAGAACACCCGCGCCCGTGCCGCCGCTGCACCCGCGCCTGCACCGAGCGATGCCTCGGCCTATGCGAGCAATATCATCAACGCCACGCCGCAGCTGCCGGCCTATGTCCTGCGCCCCGAGAGCTATGACGACGTGGAGACCGTGGTGCGCCGCGTTCGCACCAAGCAGCCTGTCGCACTGATTTTTGTGGGCGTACGCACCGAAGTTGCCAAGCGCGTCTTGGACTTCTCTTACGGCTTTGCCTGCGGTCTGGGCGCCACGGTCAAGGAGGTAGGCGACCGCGTGTTCATGGTGCTGCCCGCCGGTTGCGAGGTCAAAGATTCCGATCTCAAGAAGCTTCGTGCCGACGGCTACCTTAAGTAAAGACAAGACGAGGAGATTCCCATCAACATCTACACTATCGTCCAGCTGGTCAACACGCTGTTCAACTTCTATTCCACGCTCATTGTCGTCTACTGCTTTATGACGTGGATTCCCATGAAGCAGGGTGGTTTACTTCAGGATATTGCTGCGGTGCTCGATAGCGTGTGCGGTCCGTGGCTCAACCTGTTCCGTCGTTTCATTCCGCCGATGGGCGGTATCGATTTTTCGCCGGTCGTTGCGATTATTGCGTTGCAGTTGGTGCAGAGGCTGGTTCTGCAGCTTCTTATAGGTATACTCGTATAGAACTGACTTTGTAACTTACGTCGGGCGTGTAGCGCCGAGGCGATGAAAAAGGAGACTTGTTATGGCTATTACCCCTGCAGACATCCAGGCTCAGACTTTCTCTGAGGCCAAGCGTGGCTACGATCCTGCCGAGGTCGACGTCTTCTTGGAGACGCTGTCCTCCGAGGTTGACGCTATGCTCGCTAAGATCGTCGACCTTAAGGGTCGTCTGACTGCTACCGAGCAGCAGCTTGCCGATGCACAGGCTCAGCTTGCCCAGGCTCAGGATGCCACCGCCCAGGCCGTTCCCGCCGCCCCCGTGGCTGCTCCCGCCCCTGACTTCTCCGCTCAGGAGCGCCAGATTTCCGCTGCCCTGATCGCTGCCCAGCAGACCGCTGAGACCATCGTCAACGATGCCAACGAGAACGCTGAGCGTATCCGCAACGAGGCTGACGCCAAGGCCCGCGAGGTTATCCGCCAGGCTCTGACCGAAAAGCAGGCCGAGCTCGAGGAAATCGATCGTCTCAAGGCTTCCCGTGAGGAGTTCAAGGCCGAGTATCTCAAGCTCATCCAGCACTTCATGGACGATGCCCAGAACTCCTTCCCGGCCGACCTCATGGCCTCCACGCCGGTCGGTTCTGCCGCTTCTCCTGCGGTGACTGTTCCCGCCGAGCCGCTGCCCGTCGCTGACCCGGTTGTCCCCGTGGCCGATCCCTTTGCCCCGATCGACAACTTTGCTGCCGACGACCTGGACTAACATTCGGCCTACAATTTAGTGCCTAGAAAGGACCTGCAGCTTGCGGGTCCTTTTTTATGACTGTGCCGGGGTGCGTAACATAAAAAACCGAGCCCTGCACATAGTGGCGCAGAACTCGGCGAACGGGTGAGCGGTCAAGGGTAGGTTTTAAGGCATGTCCCAAAAATCTACTTGAGGAGGAAGTCGGAGAGGGGAATGGTGCGGGCCTCGCGATGCTCGGGGTCTGCGATGTGGTCGGCAGGATAGCCACAGACGAGCATGTGATAGGGATAGACACCCTCGGGCAGGTTGAACTGCTCGCGGGCTAGCTCGGGCTTAAAATGGCACACCCAGCACGTTCCTAGACCCTGCTCGGTGGCCTCCATCATCATCTGATCACACACGATGGACGTATCGATTTCACTGGAATTCATCTGGTCATACGGGCGTACCCAAGCATCATCGGTAACGCTGCAAATAAGGAAGATGAGCGGAGCGCCAAAGATAGACCCATCACGAGCAAACCGAGGCTGACAAGCAGCAGCCTTCTCCAGAAGCTCGGGCGTATCCAACACCATCACACGAGAAGGATGATTATTACAAGCAGAAGGAGCAATGCGCCCAGCCTCAACAATGGCATCCACCACAGCCTGCTCAACAGAACGATTCTCAAACTCGCGACAAGAATACCGAGACCGAGCCAGATCCAAATAAGACATACAAGCCCTCCAACAATTAAAAATCAAACAAACCCAAAGTAACCCAAACAATACCCAAAGCAGCAATCAGCCAAACGCTCATTAAGGGCCAAAGTGTCCGAACGGGTACCATAGGTCCCTTCAGCCAAACCCCCATCGCGCTAAATCTATCAGCCAAAGTTCCCAATGGTGGTGCATAAGGGAGCGGGCCCGGCCACTAATAACCTTTTGAACGACTCTGCTTGCAGCCGGAGTGAAAAAGGTTATTAGTGGCCGGGCCCGCGACCGGTGGGACATGTACCCCCAATTAACTGTTCTTCATGACAATCGAATCCACGACATCGGCCACATTCTCGCAGCAGTCGGCGCAGTACTCCAGGAAGGCGTACACGTCACGCCCAGCGATGACCTCGAGCGGCTCCTTGCCGTTAACGTGCAGGTTACGCATGGCGTTGATATAGAGCTCGTCGGCCTCGGACTCGATGGTGTTGATCTGGATGACGAGCTCGCGCAGCGTTTTGGACTTGCGGTAGTTAGGCAGCTCGACCATCAGGTCTTTCATGGCGCGGCAGGCGTCGGTCACCTTGTGGGCGATCACGATGGCATCGGGATGGATGCTCTGGATGTTGGTGAAGTAGACGCGCTGCACGACGCCCTCGATGCGGTCGAGCACGGTGTCGAGCGAGCAGCTCATCAGGTCCAGATCCTCGCGCTCAAGCGGGGTGATAAAGGCGGTGAGCAGGGCGTCCTCAAGCTCATGGTGCTTCTTGTCGGCCGCATGCTCGATCGCATGCATCTTGTCGAGCATATCGTGAATCTTTGCGGGATCGAAGTTCTCGAAAATCTTGGTAAGCAGCTCGGCGGCCTGGACGGCGAGGTCGGCGCAGGCGACGTAGTTGTCAAAGTAGAACGAATCGGGTTTCTTTGCCATGAGTGGGTCCTTTCGAGGCGAAGACGGGTGGGCGAGGTGTTACGGTCCGGATGGACGTTCGGTTTGACTAGAGGAACATCATGAACAGCTTGGCCATGACAAAGCTGATGAGTCCGCAGGCGGGGAAGGTGAAGAACCAGGTGAACATCATGTCCTTGACGACGCCGAAGTTGATGGCCGAGAGGCGTTTGACGGCACCGACGCCCATGATGGCGCAGGTCTTGATGTGCGTGGAGGACACGGGGATGCCGGTAAGGGTGGCAAGCAGCAGGTTCGCGGCGCCCGCCAGGTCGGCGGAGAAGCCCTGGTACTTTTCGAGCTTGACCATGCTCTGGCCAACGGACTTGATGATGCGCTCGCCGCCCACGCTGGTGCCGATGCCCATGGTGGCCGAGCATAGCAGCATAATCCAGATGGGGATGCCGGCATCGCCGACGCTCGTCTGGCCGCTGGCAAAGGCCACGCCTAAAAAGAGCACGCCGATGAACTTCTGTCCATCCTGCGCGCCGTGCATAAAGCTCATGGCCGCAGCGCTCGCGATCTGAGCGTATTTAAAGAAGACATTGGCACGTCGCCTGTTGGCGGCGGCGAAAAGAATCGAGACGAGCTTGCACAGGACCCAGCCCATGACAAAGCCCAGACCGATGGAGAGCGCCAGGCCGTAGATGACCTTCATCCACTCGTGGACGTTGACGCTGCTCGCACCGCCGAGGGCGATGGCGGCACCGGTCAGGCCGGCGATAAGGCTGTGGCTTTGCGAGGTGGGGATGCCAAAACGCGACGCTGTGGCGCCGTAGACGACGATGGAGAACAGCGCCGCGCACAGACAGGCGAGCGCCATGGTGCTGTTTCCGCCAAAGTCGACAATATGGGAGATGGTGTTGGCGACGCTCGCGTTAAAGTGCGTCATGATGAGCACGCCAAGGAAGTTGAATGCGGCGCTCATGAGAATAGCGGCGCGGGCGGGCATGCAACGCGTAGTGACGCAGGTCGCGATGGCGTTGGGTGCGTCGGTCCATCCATTGACGAAGATGGCGCCGAGCGCGAGGATCACGGTGACGGCAAGGACTGGGTTCGACACAAGTTGGCCGAGGAAGGTTGAGAACGTTACGTCCATATATGGGCTTTCTCGAAGTTTGCAGGCACGTTACAGAAACATGATAAATCGTATCACCTCCTGCGGGTTTCTTTACCGAGTTCTGATGGGAGCAGTGAATTTTTTGGCACTAAAAATGAATATTAGCCCTGTTGACCGTGGGTGTTCTTTTTGCTAACACACCATGAGGACACGTGCGCGCGCCCCAACACCCCAAAACCACAGCCTGTTCGCTTTACAACATGCAAACATGCGTTCGATAATAGGAGGCATGGAATATCGACAGACAGATGGCAAAACTCGGCGCGTGCACAAGCAGTATGTGGACGTCGTGGCTCGCATCCTCGCGGGCGGACAGGTCGTGCCGGTCACCGTCTGCTGGGTCGACGGTCGTTGCTTTACGATTGACGAGATTGTCTCGACCACTGGGTTTGGCCTGACGGTTCACGGCATTCGTACGGCAACCTATAAGGTGCGTTTTGGCGGGCACGCGACCGAGTTGTATCTGGAGGACCAGACGCGCGAGCGGGCGGACGGCTCGCAGGCACACGTGATGCGTTGGTGGGTGTGGGCGTTCGACCGAACACTCGAGAGCGGGCGCCGCAGGTAAGAACGCGTGGCGTTCGGGTACAATGGCAGGAAACTTGTCAGCTACGGCGCCGTCGCGGTGCTTTTTGAAAGGACGAAATTATGAACGATATCCAGGGCTATCAGAATGGCCCCATCGAGACCGGCGCAAGCCGTGCCAAGGAGATGTCGCCGCGCGCGTACAACCTTGTCATGTCTGCTCTGATCTTTTTGGGCTTTTGCGCCATGGGCGCCGGTGTTTACTTTACGAGCACCATGTCGTTTGCGCGCATGATGATGAGCGGCGCCGCTTTGCCGCTGGTCTTTGGCTCATTTATTTTGACCATCGTCGGCATGGTCATGATGTCGGCTGCTGCCAGCAAACAGTCCGTGGGCCTGTCACTCGTGGGCTACGTGGTCTTTGCGAGCACCTTTGGCCTGACGGCGTCGTTTGGTCTTGCCAACTACGACCTGCCTACCATTAACACCGCCTTTATCGCCACGGCCGCCATCACCTTTGTCTTTGGTGCGCTGGGCGTGACCTTCCCCAAGTTCTTCCAGCGTGTGTATGGCATTGGTTTTGGCATCCTGCTTGCCACGATTCTGGTCGAGATCGTGCTGATGTTCATGGGCGTTTCGCAGTCCATCACCGACCTGATCGTGATCGTGGTGTTCGCCGGCTTTATTGGTTACGACACCTATGTTGCCACGACGGTGCCACCCACGCTGCCCAATGCGGTGCTCATGGCGTCCAACCTGTTCGTGGACATTATCAACGTGTTCCTGCGCATCCTGAACATCCTCGGTCGTCGCGACTAGCGCGGGGGATTGCAGCGTTTCTTGTCGGACGCGGTAAAACGATGCGAAAGGCGGTCCTGCGGGGCCGTCTTTTTTGTGCGCGGCGGGGTATCATGGATGGGAAAAAGCCGATAGCGGCAGCGACAGGAAAGGTGACCACTTATGGCAGACGTCGACAACAGGAACCGTAACCGCAGGCCCAACCGCGCGGGACAGCCCAACCCCAAGCGCGAGGCCCGCGCCAAGGCCGCCGAGCGTCACGTGGCAACTGTGTCCGAGGCGTGTGCCAAGGATATCGAGCGCTCGCTTGCCGGCGTTCGCGAATTCGACGGTATGCCTGCCGGCTTTGTCGCGGCGATGAAGGCCACGGCCCAGAAGGCAGCGGCGGCCGAGGAGCCGGTTGCCGAGGAGTCTGAGTCCGCTGAGGTTGCGTCCGCCGAGGCTGAGGTTGCGTCCGCCGAGGCTGAGGTTGCGGCTGAACCTGCGCCCGCAGAGGAGACCGACGAAGTCGAGTCCGCGCCTGCTGCTGAGGAGCCCGCTCCGGTCCTGCCCGAGGTCACTGTGCTTGATGCCTCCGCCACGCAGGCAATCCTCGATAACGGTCGCGGCTATGCGCAGTTCTGCGACATGGCCGTGCTCGCCTTTGCCTCGTTTACCAATCCGGGCGGTGGATATATTCAGGGTTATCTGGGCCAGGAGGCCACGCTGTGCGCCGATTCGTATCTGTACAACGTTCTCGATAAGCAGCGTAAGTGGTACGGCGAGAACCGTCGCCGCAACATCAACTGCGAGCTCTACCGCAACCGTGCGCTGGTGGTGCCTGCGGTGCGCTTCGACCGCAACCACGTGCATGCATACGCCGACGTGATCGTGGCCGCCGCGCCCCACGTTAGGCGC
>URTP01000008.1 GCA_900550835.1 uncultured Collinsella sp.
CGCCAGAGCGGCAATCTGCCTTTCAACTTCGGCGGCATGATCGAAAGATCAATGCCGCCTCGTTTCAAGGCACCTTGCTCGCTCTGGCGGGTTTTCGCTGTCGTTGCCAAAACATCGGCGTTGCCTTGGTAGTCATTGGGGACAGACATAAATGAGTAGTCATTGGGGCGTTCTTAAATGACTACTCAGGATGAGCGTCCAAAAATCCGCGCTCGTTCGATTGGCGCATGTCTACGCAGCGTAGGTTGTCGAGCCTGGCCTTCAAATGGATACTGACTGTCGAACCGGTTCACTCCATTTCTTCAATTTGATTGGACAGCCCATGAACCAGACACGGCAAACCAATGCCTCCCATACTTTTTTGGCAGCGCATGCCATCAAGCAGCTGCGCGAAGAGCGCGGCCTCACCCAGCGCGCCCTGGCGGAAAGCCTTGGCGTGACCGATAAAGCCGTCAGCAAGTGGGAATCCGGCCGCGGCCTTCCCGACATTTCCCTCGTTGAGCCTTTGGCCCAGAGACTCGGCATAAGCGTGGCTGAGCTTTTGGCTGGTGACATTCGGGCCAACGCCAACCGTGCAGGCAATATGCTCAAAGGCGTCTTTTACGTTTGCCCTATCTGCGGAAACGTTGTGCACGCGCTCGGAGAAGGCAGCTTTAGCTGCTGTGGCTCCACGATGTTTCCCCAGGAGGCCGAAGAGCCGGACGCGGACCATGCCTTTTCCATCGAGCGCATCGAGGACGATTGGTACGTCACGCTCGATCATCCCATGACCAAGGATTACTACATTAGCTTTGTGGCATATGCGACTATGGACGGCATCTGCTTTAAGAAGCTCTATCCAGAGCAATCGGTGCAGCCGCGCTTCCATATTACCGGGCGCGGCAGGATATATCTTTACTGCAACCAACACGGACTCTTTACGTCGCTGACGCCTCGCAAATAACGGCTGTCTATCCGCCCTCCTCATGCGTTCCCAGGGGACCCAAAATGAGCGTGGATAATCTCCCGGTTTTGGCCTGTGTGCGGGCTCAAAGTGGGAGATTATCCACGCTCGTTATCTGAGTGTCCAAAAATCCACGCTCGTCGCTACTTGAGTCCGGGCAGGCGGGTGTAGGGGAACGAGCGCTCTAGGAACTCGGAGCAGCGGGCGTAATCTTTGGCAAAGTAGCTGCTATAGAGCGAATCGAGTACGTATTGCACGGCGATATGGCTGGCGAACTGCGTGATGCGGTGCGTCATGCTCTCGTGGTCGCTTACCGTGAGATAGGCGGCAAAGCCGGGGTGAATGCGGGCACAGTACGGCGTGCCGATGACGATGACCGGGACATGTCGACTGCTAAGGATCGGCAAGATCTCCTTGAGGTTGGGGGCAAGGCCGCTGTAGGAGATGACGATTGCCACATGGTCGGGACCCGAGGCGAGCGCCGTGCGCACCTGCGCCTCGACGCTGTCGTGGCACGTCGCGCTTTTGCCGGCGGAAAGCAGGCGATCGCGGAACATTCCCGCTGGATACAGGTTATGCGAGCCCGTGTAGATGTCCACGGTGCCGGCGCGCATGATGAGCTTGGCGGCGTGGTCGAGCTGTGCAGGGTCGAGCAGCTCCTGCGTTTCGGCCAAGGTGGTCTGGTAGAGCCCCTCCATGCGCTCCATCACCTGCGCAGGGGCGGAGGTGGCATCGAAGGGAAAGTTGATGTCCACGTCGCGCCGGTTGCCCGCCTCGGTCGCCTGGCGGATGAGCTCGACCTTGAGGTCTTTGAATCCCTCGAGGCCGAGCTTTTTGCAAAAGCGGTGCACGCTCGCGACCGAAACGTTGGCGCACGCGGCAAATTCCTTAATGGAAAGCCCGCGCACATCCTCGCCCATGGCGAGGGCCGTTCGCCCAAGTTGTTGCTCGGTGGGGGTGAGGCTTTTGCCCTGCGTGATCTTTCGCCTGATATCCATATGGCTCCTATGCGTTTGCGTCGCGATAAACCAATCATAGCGATAAATAAAACGTTCGGCTTGGCTGGGAGTTTTGGTCCGCCGGTCTATGAACGACGGACCGCTCGACGCTGCGCGGGCCCTTGGCACGGCACCTTGGGCTTCAATCGTCGGGCGCGT
Organism: uncultured Collinsella sp.; assembly: GCA_900550835.1. Lineage (GTDB taxonomy): Bacteria > Actinomycetota > Coriobacteriia > Coriobacteriales > Coriobacteriaceae > Collinsella. Next base: position 2,101 of record URTP01000008.1, read on the forward strand.
GCGGAAGCACACATCCCTCCTCTTTCGGCCCAATTTGCCGCACCAGGGGCCCGCTCGCTGTTGTGGGCTCAACATAGGGCGCTGTCCTTGTTGGGCCGTTTGCGCCCGGGGCGTTACCCGAGCACGCGTACGGGCCCCAAGAGACCGCTGGGCTCGGAGGGCTCGGTCATGCCGAACACGTCGGGGACGGCATGGTCGAGGGTGTTGATGATATCGATCGCAAGCGCGTGCTCGCCGGCCAAAAGCGCGCCGGCCTCAAAGCAGTAAGGCGGACAGATGCGCGTGCCGAGGGATTTGCCGTCGAGGGTGACGGTTGCGGTCTCAAAGACCTCGCCAAGGTCGATGACGGTGCGGGTGGCCGCTTCGCCCAGGACAAAGGAAGCCTGGTAGCGGAATGTGCCGGCCTTGCCGGGGAACTCGGCCGAGGAAAGGTCGTGCAGGTCTGCAAGCTCAACAGACTCGCCAAAGGCATCGGTGCCAGGGGCAGAGAAGGCAACCGCCCAGGGCCCGTCGACGCATGTGGCTTCGTCTTCGGCGGTTGCCACAGCAACGGAACCTGTAGCCCCAAGGACCACGATGCAGCTCTCGTAGGGAGCCAGCTCGAGCGTGCCGTCAAAGGCGGCGGGCTCGGTGCCGTTGAGCAGATCGAGGCGCGCGCCTGCAACGGGTGTGCCGTCGGCAAGCGCAATCTGAGTGGAGATACCCTGCTTGGGATGCTCGTTGACGAGCATCAGATAGGTCTCGCCCGCCCGCTCGTAGCGCAGTGCGCGCAGCCAGGGCTGGGGCTCGGCGCAAACCACGGTCTGCATGCCGGTGTTGGCAAGTGTGTCTGCGAGCTCGGTGGTCGCCAGGAGCTTGATGCCGGCGACCGCGGCTGCATCCAGGGAGGCAAAGCCCTCGCGACCTGCAGTGTCACCGTCGTAGCGCTTGTTCGGCAACTCATCCAGCGCGTACACGGCAACACCTGCGGCTGTGGCACGCGCGGCAAAGTCGAGCACGGCTTCGCCGACAAACTCGGCTCCGGGCATCACCAGGCAGCGGTATGCCTGGCCGTTCACGCTAAAGCCGCTACCGTCTGCGGCAATTTCAACGGCATAGCGCCCTGCGTCCTCAAATGCCTCTGCCGGCACGATGTCAAAGTCGACCTGCGCGCGCATAAGCTCGGAGGCGGCATGCTGCATAAAGTTCGCCTCGCCTGCCCACTCGGCGTCCGCATGGTAGAGAAGCGCCACCGGGGTCGTTGCGCGCCCGCCGCTCAGCAGGCTCGCCGTACGGTTCATGTAGCTCATAAGCTGCCCAAAGTGTGCAAACTGGGGGTTTTGGCCATGCGCATAGAAATGCGGCGGGCAGTCCCAGTCGGGGAAGGCGGCCATGCTAAAGGCATGCGGCACAAACCAATTGACGCCGCGCACCAAAAAATGATCGGCGATCCACTTCATCTCGCGTAGGCCTTCGTGCCATCCAAATGCGCCAAAGACCTCGGCCATGCAGCGCCCCTGCTTTTTGGGGTCGAGGTGTGCTGCCGAGGAGCCCAGCTTGGGCAGCACGTAGTTATAGAACTCGAGGTCCCACACGCCGCGTCCGTAGCTGTGAAGGCCGCGGTCCATGCCGGGTACCAGCTGGTTGATCACGATGTCGACGCCCGCCATGTCCTGACCGCCCACGGCGCGGAAGTAGTGCCCGGCGCCCACGCCCAGGCGCGCGTGGCAGTCCTTGTCCTCGATAACGTGGCCGATGTACTGCACGCCGCGCGCGCGGCACCAGTCTCCGAGCTGGTCGCAGAAGCACTCCTTATAGAGGGTGCTCGCGATGTCCATATAGACGTGGCGTACGTGCGCGCCGGCCGGCTCGCGGTCCCACAGGTGCGGGAGCTCGGCCAGGTAGCGCTCGCCCAGTGCCGCGCGCAGGCGACGCTCAAGCTCGGCCGACCAGGGTAGGGGCGCGGTGGCCTTGCCGATGAGCGTGTCCGAGATGCCATCGGGGCCCGTGGTGCCCTTCTCGTTGGCAAATCCGGGCTCATCGGAGAAAAAGCCCAAGATGGTCTTGCCAAACTCATCGCCCAGATGCTCAAAATGCGGCTCGTAGACAGCATCGATGAGCTGCGCCACCGAGGCGCGGTCGACCATATTGATGTAGTCCTCGTTGTAGGAGGTCTTGCCGCTCGTGAACATCACGCATGCCTGCGTGAGGCCCGCAGGTGCATCGAAGACCAGGCGGCTGGGGTTGCCGTCTGCATCGTCGATTACTCGGTAAGCGACGTCGACGGGGCTGCCGTCCTGCATAAATGTCACGCCGTAGAAGCGCTCCGTTTTGTCGAGCATGTTGGCGAGCGCGATGCTCGCGGCGGACGTGGGGCCCACGATGTCGAACGTGCGGTGCGTGAGCACGATCTTGCGGAGCTCGGGCACGGCCTCCTTGACGGCGCCGTTGGCAAAGCCCGTGGGGAAGTGCGCGTCGTCCAAGATCCAGAGCTTAAGGCCCAGCTGCCTGCACTCGTCAATGACAAAGCGCAAGTCGCGCCACCAGCCCTCGCCGCAAAAATCGGGGTGTGGGCGGCTTTCGAGACAGACCTCGTGGATGTCGGCGCCGGCGATCTTTTCCAGATACTCGGCAATGGTCTTATGGCTCTCGCCCTTCATCCACAAAAACGGAAGCACGTGGTTGTCGTATGTGCCCTCGAGCACCTGCTGATAGTACGCGGTCATGGATCCTCCTTGGCTCGATCGATCTGCTGCATAGCACAGATTATGGACGCGTCGGCGCGTTCTGCTAATATCTGAATCACGACGAACTATGACCAAATCAACGATTGGCAAGCCATGGAGATCGACGAGCTCGAGCGTAGGCTCAACGAACTGAGCGCCAGTGAGATCGCTTATAAAGACGGCATGGCATTTGATTGGTCGATTATGACCGAGCATGTCGAAATCGACGGATGCCCAGTGCGCAAGATTGGCCAGCCAGGGTTTGCCTATGCCCAGCCCGGCATGCCGCGTGGCCTGACGATAAGGAAAAACTCGCGCTTTAATGCAGTTCCCGAGCACGTGCATGATTACGTGGAGCTGAGCTATGTGTATCGCGGACGCTGCCCGCAGACGGTGGCGGGGGAGAGGCTCGAGCTGGGCCGCAACGAGGTGCTTTTGCTCGACGCCCTCTGCCCGCATGCCGTGGCGGCGCTTGGTGAGGACGACATCATGCTGAGCATGACCGTTTCACGCTCTTTTTTGCGCCGGAGTCTCGAGTCGAGCCTCTCGCGCGAGAGCGCGGTCTCGCGGTTTTTGTTCAACGCGCTCAACAGCGAGACGGACCATCGGGGCCATGTCCGTTTTCATTGCGGCGAGAGCCGTCGGATTCGGCGCTACATGCAGGAGATGCTCTGCGAGCTGTACGACCCGAGCCCCAACGGTCCCGAGATCGTCTTGCGTCTGTTTCAGCTGTTTTTGGCCGAGCTCATGGATTGCTACGAGCGCGAGCTGGTGCGCGGCGCGGCGGACGGCGCAGCGGGGCCCACTGCCCTGGTGACGGGAATGCTTGGCTATATCGATCGCGAATTCGCTGCATGCTCCCTCGAGGGGATGGCGGCGGAGTTTGGCTTGAGCCCTAATTATGCGACGGCGCTCCTCAAGCGGCATGTGGGCAAGACCTTTAGGCAGCTTGTGCAGGAGCGACGCCTGGTACGTGCGGCCGAGCTTCTGCGCGGCGGCGCCACGGCCGGGGCGGCTGCGCATGCGGTGGGCTATGAAAACATGAGCTTCTTCTACCGTAAGTTTCACGACAAGTATGGCTGCACCCCCGCGGCATACCGCCGGTAAGCGCGGGGCGGATTGTCTTCGCTCCTTCGGTGTCAAAAAGTTTCAGCTGCAGCGCTGTTGCAGCGCGCGTCTGCGAAAAGAAGTGTCCAAATCGGCGCCTTCGCCCTGGCCTGGAGCGACTCGGCGGCATACTCGTTTCATCAGCAACACGCATGAGCGAGGAGGCACTTATGGGATTCCCCGAGGGTTTCTTTTGGGGCGGCGCTACGGCCGCAAACCAGTTTGAGGGCGCATGGAACGTTGACGGCCGCGGCCCTTCCGTCGACGACCACTTCCTGGGCGGCAGCTACAAGGAGCCGCGTCAGATTACGATCGACATCGACCCCGACCGCTTCTATCCCAATCATGACGGTATCGACTTCTACCATCACTACGAGGAGGACATCGCGCTGTTCGCCGAGATGGGCTTTACCATGTTCCGCATGTCCATCTCTTGGAGCCGTATCTTCCCCAACGGCGACGACGCCGAGCCCAACGAGGCCGGCCTCGCCTTCTACGATCGCGTTTTCGACTGCCTGCGTGCTCACAATATCGAGCCGCTCGTGACCCTGTCGCACTACGAGATGCCCTATCATCTGGTCGAGAAATACAACGGCTGGGCGAGCCGCGAGCTCATCGGCTTCTTTGAGAAGTACTGCCAGACCGTCTTCGACCGTTACCAGGACAAGGTCAAGTTCTGGCTCACCTTCAACGAGATCAACTGCGGCACCCAGGACATGGGCAACCTCTTTGAGACCAGCATGATCCAGGGCTTTGAGGGTCCGGCTTCGGCGGTCCACGCCACGCCGCAGGCCCGTATGCAGGCCCTGCATCACCAGTTCGTGGCCAGCGGTCGCGTCGTGCGCTACGCCCACGAGCACTACCCGCAGTTCAAGATGGGCAACATGGACTGCTTTATCCTGTCCTATGCCGCCACGTGCGACCCGGCCGACGTCCTTGCCACCCAGCAGGAGATGAACACCATGAACTGGTACTGCTCCGACGTGCAGGTGCGCGGCAAGTACCCGTTCTACGCCAAGCGCTTCTGGGCCGAGAACGGCATCGAGCTTAACATCGCCGACGGCGACCTGCAGGACATCGCCGACGGCAAGGTTGACTTCTACACCTTTAGCTACTACATGTCGGGCACCGTGGGCACCCATAAGGACCACGAGATGACCGAAGGCAATATGGCCTTTGGCGGCAAGAACCCCTACCTCGAGAGCACCGACTGGGGGTGGCAGATTGACCCGACGGGCCTGCGCATCGCCCTCAACGAGATCTACGCCCGCTACGAGATTCCGCTGATGGTGGTCGAGAACGGCATGGGCGCCTACGACGAGGTGGAGGAGGACGGCTCCATCCACGACCCGTACCGCATCGCCTACCTCCAGAGCCATGTCAAAGCCATGGGCGAGGCCATCGAGGACGGCGTCGACCTGATCGCCTATACCTGGTGGGGTCCCATCGACCTGGTCTCGGCCGGCACCGGCGAGATGCGCAAGCGCTACGGCTTTATCCACGTCGATAAGTACGATGACGGCACCGGCACCTACGAGCGCCGCCGCAAGGACAGCTTCTTCGCCTACCAGAAGATCATCAAGTCCAACGGTGCCGAGGGCCTGGCTTAATCGACAAGATGGGTGCCACCGGGGAAAAGCCTTGGGATGGGCTCGTGATTCGAGTCCCCACCTTAGCATTTGAACCATTTGGCACTATAATCACCATAGGCATGCGCATAACGTTGCGCTGAATCAAGAGGAGAAAACGTATGGGTCTGTTTGACATGTTCAAGAAGAAGGCTGAGCCCGCGGTTGCCGCTGCTCCGGCCTCCATCTCTGCTTCTGCCGGCGCCGACGTGCTGTGCTCGCCCGTCAAGGGCAAGGTCATCAAGATGGCCGACGTGCCCGATCCCGTCTTTGGTGGCGAGGTTCTGGGCAAGGGCTGCGCCGTGTGGCCCGAGGACGATCTGGTCTACGCTCCCTGCGACGGCAAGGTGACCGTCACCATGGGTCACGCCGTGGGCCTGCAGTCCGATAGCGGCATCGAGGTTCTGGTGCACGTTGGCGTCGATACCGTCAACATGAACGGCGACGGCTTCGAGGGCTTCGTCAAGGCCGACGATGTCGTTAAGGCTGGCCAGCCCATGCTCAAGATCGACCGCGCCAAGATCGCTGCTGCCGGTTACAAGGACTGTGTCGTCGTGGCCGTGTCCAACACCGCCGAGTTTGCCGACGTTGAGCTCGCCGTCGAGGCCGACTCCGCTGTCGCCGCCGGCGACGCCATCGTTAAGGTCGTCCGCAAGTAAACTGCGACAACATAAGGATGTGCAAGGGTGGTCGGGTTATCCGGCCGCCCTTTTTTAATGGGCCGAGTGGGCGCATTTTATTGCAGGGGGCTTGCTTTATAGGCCGTTCGTTCGTCAAATTGAGCCGCCTGCGCTTTTGTGACGCAGGGGGTTGGGCCTGGCCGCTAATATGGACTTGCTGTTACGACGTGCGCTGCGCAGGGAACGCGGCGCCGCTTGTTTGGAGGAACAACATGAAAAAGAAGCTGCTGCTTGCGCCCCTCATGGCCGTCTTGGTTGCGTGCGTGGTCCTGCTTTCCGGCTGCGGAGGCCCTTCGGTCGAGGAACTCATCACCAAGGACCTTACGACTCAGTTTGATGAGGTTAAGAACGGCGGCGATGACTTCCTTTCCGGTCTGGAAGAGGCTTCGGGCGACGAGTTTGAGCAGCTGGGCATCGATCCCAAGGAATACGCCAAGAGCTATCTCGAGGGTTTTGATTACAAGATCGGTGATGTGACGGTCGATGAGGACAAGGGCACCGCGACCGCCGAGGTTACCATCACCTGCAAGTCCATGAATAAGATCGTCGAAGATTTCGCCACCCAGTATCAGGAGAAGATCGCGGCGCTCGATACGATGCCTTCCGAGGACGACCTGTACAAGATGGCCGGCCAGGTCATGGTCGACGTGACCAAGGCCGCTAAGACCAAGGACACCAAGGTTACCTTCAAGTACACCGCCAATGACGATGGCGAGTGGTCTGCTGACGATTCCGCAACCACCGAGATGATGAATGCGATGATGAGCTAGGGGAGTTACGCGGTTCTACGAACCGCGTAACTGCTCGACGCTGCGCGGGCACCAGAGCGACAACTTGTCATTCAAAGAGGACGGCATGACCAGAAGGTCTATGCCGTCCTCTTTTCATGCCAATTTGTTCGCTCTGGTGGGCGCTCGCTGTCGTTGCCAAAACATCGGGATACTCATTGGGGACAGACTTAAATGAGTAGTCATTGGGGATGTTCTTGTTTGGCTAGTCGTTTAAGGACGTCCCCAACGACTGCATAACGTGAGAGTGGATAATTTCCCGGTTTTGGCCTGTATTCGAGCTCAAAGTGGGAGATTATCCACTCTCGTCTATTAAGTGTCCGAAAATCCGCGCTCGTTTCGATTCCGCCTACATTTGTAGGAACAGTTCGTGGAGGCGGGTGTCGTCGTCGAGTTCGGGGTGGAAGGTCACGCCGAGTTGTTTGCCTTGGCGCGCGGCGACGATGCGACCATCGACCTCTGCCAGGGCCTTGGCGTCGCCGTGGACCTCGACGATGCGGGGTGCGCGGATAAACGTCAGTGGCACTTCACCGTCGATGCCGTCTACCTGTCCCTTGGTTCGAAAGCTGCCGAGCTGTCTGCCGTAGGCATTGCGCTCGACAAGTACATCCATGGTCGCCAAACGCGGCGTCCCCTTATCGTCGTGGGCGGCAAGATCGCGCGCCAATAGAATCAAGCCGGCGCAGGTGCCCAGGACGGGCATGCCCTCAACAATGCGGGCGCGAAGCCCGTCGAGCATGCCAAGCTCGGCAAGCAGCTTGCCCTGAACGGTGGACTCGCCGCCGGGGAGAACCAGGCGGTCAAAGTTCTGTTGTAAATCGGCCACCTGCCTCAGCTCAATACAACGTGCGCCCAGCTCGGACAGTCTCGCCTCGTGCTCGGCAAAAGCACCTTGGACCGCCAGCACGGCGACCGTCTGGTCTGCGTAATCGCTCATGTGCGATCCTTTCTGCTGGACTAGCGCCCGCGCTCCTCCATGATGATTTCGATTTCGTCGGCGTTGATGCCGACCATGGCCTCGCCCAGGTCCTCCGAAAGCTCGGCGATGAGTTTGGCGTCGGTGAAGTTTGCCACGGCCTTGACGATGGCGGCGGCGCGCTTGGCAGGGTCGCCGCTCTTAAAGATGCCCGAGCCAACAAAGACGCCCTCGGCGCCCAGTTGCATCATCAATGCGGCGTCGGCGGGGGTCGCTATGCCGCCGGCGGCAAAGTTTACGACGGGAAGCTTGCCCGTAGTATGGACCTCGCGCACCAGCTCGATCGGAACCTGCAACTGCTTGGCCGCCTCGAACAACTCATCATCGCGCAGGGCGACAACGTCGCGGATCTGCTTTTGAATCTTGCGCATGTGACGCACGGCCTGAACGACGTCGCCCGTGCCCGGCTCGCCTTTGGTGCGGATCATCGTGGCGCCCTCGGCAACACGGCGCAGCGCCTCGCCCAGATCGCGGGCGCCACAGACAAACGGCACGTCAAACTGGGTCTTGTCGATGTGGTAGACATCGTCGGCGGGGGAGAGGACCTCGGATTCGTCGATGTAGTCGATCTCGATGGCCTGAAGGACCTGCGCCTCGACGATGTGACCGATGCGGCACTTTGCCATGACGGGGATCGAGACGGCCTCTTGAATGCCCTTGATCATCTTGGGGTCACTCATGCGCGACACGCCGCCGGCGGCGCGGATGTCGGCCGGGATGCGCTCGAGTGCCATGACGGCACAGGCGCCCGCCTCTTCGGCGATGCGTGCCTGCTCGGGCGTGGTGACGTCCATGATGACGCCGCCCTTGAGCATCTGCGCGAGCTCGCGATTGAGTTTGACGCGATCGGCCTTGCTGGTCTGTTCTGCCATGGTTGCTCCCTTGGTTGGCATGTACATTGCTTGACGGAACATCCTATCGGGGAGCTGGGTATGGCGAAATACTCAGTTTTCGAGATAATAACAAGGTCAGACTAATGCCAGATTGAATGATTCGATAAGGTCAGGTGATGCCCATGCTTGACTACAATTTGGAAAATCGCGGCGAAGCATCGCTCTATGAGTATGTTTACCAGCAAATTCGAGATGATATCGTTGCTGGACGCATTGCGGCGGGGGAGCATCTGCCGTCTAAGCGCGCCTTTGCCAGTCATCTGGGAATCAGTGTCATTACCATCGAGAACGCATATAGCCAGCTACTTGCCGAGGGCTATATTTGCTCAATGCCGCGTCGTGGCTACTACGCTTGCGAGCTTCCGGATGCACCGGTCTTGGCTTTGGCTGCGGAGGGCATCGACCGAGATGCCGTCTCTGTGGGCCCCAGTGCGCGTGATGTCAACGGACAGGTCGAGCGATTCGATGCGCTTTCTCCTTCCACTTTGGAGGCGGCGCGGCTTTGGCAAAGCGCACTGCGGGCGACGCTGGCATCCGAAGACGAACGCGAAATCTTTTCGACCGCGCCGGCACAGGGCACCGCTCGGCTACGACGCGCAATTGCTCACCATTTACGCGGGACAAGGGGCATGAATGTCGATCCCGACAACATTGTTATCGGTGCGGGCGCCCAGCTGCTCGATACCATGTTGGTTCAGCTGCTTGGAGCCGACAAGGTATATGCCGTTGAGAATCCGGGCTATTTGCGGCTGACGCGCATCTACCAGGCTATGGGTTGCGAAGTTCGACATATCCCGTTGGATGACGACGGCGTGGACCTGAGCGCTCTGCAGAAAACTGGGACCGATGTTCTTCACCTGATGCCGTCCCATCAGTATCCGACCGGCCTTGTGACGAGCATTGCACGTCGCTATGCGCTGCTGAGCTGGGCCGCCGAGCGACCAGGTCGGTATCTCATCGAAGATGACTTTGATTGTGAGTTTCGCCTTGCCGGGAAGCCGATTCCCGCGCTCGCGTCGATCGATGCCGCCCAGTCGGTTATCTACACCAACACGTTTTCGAAGAGCCTTTCATCGGCGTTACGTTTGGCGTACATGGTGCTGCCCGATGAACTAATGGAGAGGTTTAAACGCAACCTTGGTTTCTACGCCTCGTCGGTAAGTTCTGTTGATCAGGTTGCCTTGGCGCGTTTGCTGGAATCGGGTGATTACGAGCGACATGTGAACCGCGTGCGCGTTCGTGCTCGTGGGGCGCGTGATGGCCTGGCGGCGCTTGTACGGAAAACGTTTCCGGCAGGGGAAGTCTCGATCGAGTACGCGGACGCCGGCCTTTACTGCGTCGTGGCCGTGGAGCGTGACGCGGGCGGAAGCTCTTTTGCACGGGCCCTCACGCGCTCGAGCATCCCTTTTATCGATATCGGTGACTGTTTTTGGTGTGCCGATGGCGCATCTGTCCCTGAAAACTCAACTCAAATTCTTGTTCAGTATGACGATCTGAGTCCAAAAGTACTAACTACCTTGGAATTGCAGCTAATGGGGGGCATTCTGCAACCTAAGTGAGTAGACTTTTAGCACTTTGGCGACCAGGCAGTTTTGTAACAAGCTATCTACCTGCGGTTTTGAAAAGCAGGATGACCGGCCTGCTCGGGATGTTCAAAAAAGTCTACTCACTTGCCGCGCAAAGCTCCTGCATGAGAAAAAATGGGGTTTTCAACAGGGCTTCGTCCAGCTCTCGGCAAGCTTTTGGCCAGTTGGGGAGGGCTGTTGAAAACTTGGCAGTCCGTTCGGCGCCATTTTTGGTGCGTTCGCGCCAATGCGTGACTGACTGGGTTGAAATTCGTGTTTTCCTGTGCCTATGAAGGATTTACTTTGTGACATATCAGCTTTTAGGTACTGGCGTTTGCCTCCTCAAGTCCGCGCTTTGTGTCCGCCGCTTCCACGACCGGAAGAAGACCGGCAGCGATATGATCTCGCCCGCAACCCGACGGCTGCGGTCGCGCTCGGTTTTCCGTTGTATACATTGGTTCGGTCGAGAAACAAACGGACTTGTCCTGCCAGCATTAGGCAGCGGCTGTTTCTTGGTGAGCTTCCCAGGGAATCCGTGCTGGAAACGGAGCATGGGGTTTTGATTACGTCTCCTCTACTGACGGCATTCATCATGTTGCGGCATCTGACGGATCTTCAGCTTCTTTTGGTATTGGCGGAGATGTGTGGCTTGTTTGCGGTGTGTGCCCTGCCGGCGGCACTTGAGGCGGAGCTTTCGCGTGCAATTGATTCGGGCGCGATTTCGACAACGTTCGGTTGGGTGCGCTGCCCGTCCGAGGACGGCACCGCCTCAAATTTATGGCGTCGAGACGCTTTGGTTTTGGGCGGAGACCTTGACCGTTTTTGTTCAGATGTTTGCGGGATGCGTTACGGCAATAGATTTATAGCGGTATCGCAACTCGTTCCATTGGGCGCCGCGTCGCCTTTTGAGGTCGAGGCGTATTTGCTACTTGCACTGCCGCGATCCCTGGGAGGCGAAGGTTTTTGCGGCATAGAGCTTAATGTTGAAGTGATGCTAAGCACAAGTGCTCGAGCGATTGTGGGAAAGTCCCGTGTATATATCGACCTACTTCTTTCTTCGCCGGACGGCAGGCGACAGGTGGCCATTGAATGTCAGGGAAAGGCCTCGCACGGACGCGCAGGGGATGGCTTGCGTGACGCTGACCGCATGACGGCCCTTCAGGCCATGGGCTACGATGTACTTCTCCTGACACACAGACAGATATCCGATGAGGGTAGATTCCACGCGATCGTTAAGGCCGTATGCAGGATGCTCGATGCTGAATATCGTGATAAAAGCTCAGATGAGCAAAGGGCTGAGACATTACTCCGGTCTGAACTATTCGTTGACTGGACAAAATTGGGAGTAATTGACGGAAAGATGCCCGTTAGACACAAAACAGCTCGATCGTGGACGGCTGCGGTTCTAAGTGAGTAGGCTTTTGGCACTTTGGCGACCAGGCCGTTTTGAAACAAGTCATTTACCTGCGACTTTATAAAGCAATACGGATGGTCTGCTCGGCAAGTTTCGAAAAGTCTACTCACTTAGTTTTTGACGAGAGACCGATGCCGAAGATAGCTCTATTTCAGGGCGTTAACGAGTCCTCGAGACACAAAAAGGCCCGAACCAATACGGTCCGGGCCTTCTTCGAGCTAGAGGTTATGTCTCAGGCAGTTGGCTTAGCCAAAGTAGCGCTTGAGCAGGCCGGCGAAAGCCTTGCCGTGGCGAGCCTCGTCGCGAGCCATCTCGTGCACGGTGTCGTGGATGGCATCGAGGCCAGCGGCCTTGGCGCGCTTGGCAAGATCGGTCTTGCCGGCGGTGGCGCCGTTCTCGGCCTCAACGCGCATTTCGAGGTTCTTCTTGGTGGAATCGGTCACGACCTCGCCCAGGAGCTCGGCGAACTTGGCGGCATGCTCGGCCTCCTCGTGGGCAGCCTTCTCCCAGTACAGGCCGATCTCGGGATAACCCTCGCGATGAGCGACGCGAGCCATGGCCAGGTACATACCGACCTCGGAGCACTCGCCCTCAAAGTTGGCGCGCAGATCGGCAACGATGTCCTCGGAGACGCCCTCCATCTTGGCGACGCCCACGACGTGCTCGGCAGCCCACTCGAGCTGGCCCTCCTCCTGCTTCAGGAAGCGAGAGCCGGGAACGCCGCACTGGGGGCACTTGAAATCCTCGGGCAGCTGGTTGCCGTCGAACTCTTCCACATAACCGCAAACGGGGCAAACAAACTTCATGATTCGATCCTTTCGATCGATGGCGATGGAGCGCTCGTCCGGTCCCGTAAGGGCCCTCTCCGGACGTGCGTCTTGACGAGTTCTATTATCCATAAATGCAACCAAATGTGAAGCCTATTAGGAATGATTTTTAATAAAAAATTTTAGGCATGTGAAGATGTTGATTGATTAACGATTGCCAGGCCGCTCGAGACCTCCGATGAGTACAATCGGTCGAGCAAATGTTGACCTATCAACAAATGAAGGAGTTTCCTTTATGCATCTAGCCCGTCGTGCCTGGTGCCGAACATATCAGACGGTTTTTCGCATCGCATTGCCGATCCTGCCCTATACCGAGTCGCGCATTTTGGAGCATGCCGAGGACGTGCCCGCGGTGCTTCAAAAGCGCTCGATACAGCGGGTTCTTATCGTGACGGATCCCGGTATTGCCCGTCTGGGGCTCACGGCGCCGCTCGAGACGGCGCTCGCGTCCAAGGGAATTGGCGTTACGGTCTATGCCGAAACGCGTGCGAACCCCACGGTCTCAAACGTGGAGGAAGCGGCGTCCCTGTATCGCGAGAGCGCCTGTCAGGCCATTATCGGCTTTGGCGGCGGCTCGGCCATGGACTGTGCCAAGGGCGTGGGCGCACGCATCGCACAGCCAAACAAGCCCATCAACAAGATGCGCGGCCTGCTGCGCGTTCATCGTCGCCTGCCGCTGCTCATCGCCGTTCCCACCACGGCAGGTACGGGTAGCGAGGTCACGCTCGCAGCGGTCATTACCGATGACGAGTCGCACTACAAGTACCCCATTAACGACTTTGTGCTTATCCCGCGCTTTGCGGTGCTCGACCCCGAGTTTACGCGCGGCCTGCCCGCCTCCATTACGGGGCAGACGGGCATGGATGCCCTGACGCATGCCGTCGAGGCCTTTATCGGCCGTAGCACCACGCCCTACACGCGCAAGATGGCGCGCCAGGCGGTGCAGCTCATCCACGACAATTTGCTCGAGGCCTATGAGTATGGCGACGACATACGTGCGCGTCGCAATATGCTTTCGGCGGCGTATAAGGCGGGCGTTGCGTTTACCCGCTCCTATGTGGGATACGTTCACGCCATCGCGCACAGTCTGGGCGGCCGATACGGAATTCCGCACGGTTTGGCCAACGCGATCATCCTGCCGCACATGCTTCGCGCTTATGGTGACGCCGCCGCCCCCATGCTTGCCGATCTTGCTTGCATGGCAGGCATTGCGCCGGCTAACGCGCAGGACAGTCTTGCGGCCGAGGCATTTATCGATTGGGTCGATCGCATGAACGTTGCCCTGGGTATCCCCAAATATGTGACAGGCATTCGCCGCTCCGACATTCCCGAAATGGCGGCGCATGCCGACGCCGAGGCCAATCCGCTGTACCCCGTTCCGCTTTTAATGGGCCGCTTGGAGCTCGAGCGTATGTACGAGGTCGTCGCGGGTGGTATGTTTGAGGACGAGAACTAGGAGGGTGCCATGAACACCGAGGAAATTGCGCGCATCGTCGGCGATCAGCGCGCCTACTTTAAGACGCACGCCACGTTTGATGTCGATGCTCGACGTCGTGCGCTCGTGAGTTTACGCGATGCGTTACGGGCCCACGAGGCCGATATTGCCCATGCGCTCAAGACCGATTTGGGAAAGTCGCATGACGAGGCCTATATGTGCGAGATCGGCACCTCGCTTTCCGAGATTCGTCATCAGATTGCGCATGTGGCTCGATGGAGTCGTCCGCGCCTGCGCCCCTGCGACCTCGCCAATGCTATTAGCGTGTGCAAGACGCAAGCCGTGCCCTATGGCGTCACGCTCATCATGGCTCCATGGAACTATCCGTTTTTGTTGACGCTCGAGCCGCTCGCCGGCGCGCTCGCTGCGGGTAACACCGTGGTCATCAAGCCGAGTGCCTATGCGCCGGCTTCGAGCGCGGTGCTCAAGCAAATCTGCGAAGAGACGTTTGATCCGCGCCTGGTGACGGTTATCGAGGGCGGGCGCGCCGAGAACGAAGCGCTGCTCGATGAGTGCTGGGACAAGATCTTCTTTACCGGCAGCGTTCCGGTCGGCAAACTCGTCATGGAGCGGGCAAGTAAAAACCTGACGCCCGTGACGCTTGAGCTGGGCGGAAAGAGTCCCTGCATTGTGGATGCGACGGCAAACTTGAAGGTCGCGGCACGGCGCATCGCCTTTGGTAAATGGCTCAACGTGGGCCAGACCTGTGTAGCGCCCGACTATCTGCTGGTCGACGTGCACGTGCACGATGAGCTGTTGGGCCTCATCAAGGAGGAGGTCCGCCGCATGTTTGGCGAGCATCCGCTCGACAACGAGGATTACGGCCACATCGTCAACGCCAAGCATTTTGCGCGCGTGCGCGGGCTGATCGATCCCGACAAGGTTGTGCTGGGAGGCACGGCGCGCGAGTCGTCGCTCAAGATTGAGCCGACGATCCTAGACGGCGTGTCCCCCGATGACGCCGTGATGCAGGAAGAAATCTTCGGTCCCATCTTGCCGGTGCTGACGTTTGAGAGCTTAGACGAGGCCGAGACGTTTATTACGGATCGTCCGACACCGCTGGCCTTATATATCTTTAGCCAGGAGCGCGCAGTTCAGGAGCGCTTTGTGCGCCATGTGTCCTTTGGCGGCGGCTGCGTCAACGACACGATCATGCATCTGGCTACGAGCCATATGGGCTTTGGCGGCATGGGCGCGAGCGGTATGGGGCAGTACCATGGACGCGAGAGCTTTGATACGTTTAGCCACAAGAAGAGCATCGTGAACAAGGCAACGTGGCTGGACGTGCCATTCCGCTATGCCCCGTATGCGAGCTGGAAGCGCAAGTTCGTGCGCATGTTCGTGCATTAGAAAATGGCAGGTAATACGAACAAGTGTTCCTATTACCTGCCATTTACGTTAGACTACTACTATGGGGTACGGATGGGCCAACTCCCTTTAGAAGGGAATTGGTATGAACGTAAGCGATGTTATTTCGTTACTGACGTTGTTAATCGCGGCTATCGAACTCGGCCTGTTTATCGGCCGAATGAAATAGCCGCCCCCGCATAAGCGAAGACGGCCACTTCTCACGATGTAAACGTGCACTGGAGTTGGCAAGACCCGCTGCAACGGGTGCCATCCGTGCCTCTATCTTATCTGCAAGCGCTCTGTCTCGCAAGCGTTGCGGCAAATGGGTGAAAGGTGCGAGCGGGTGAAATTATGTCCGCACGGGCCCGTAAGCTTCTCAGTAAGGTTAAGTGCCGGTTTATTCGGTCGTTAGAGGAGTTGCCATGTACGAGCCTTCACGTGTTCTTTTGTCGTTTCATATTGCAGGATTTCAGTATGCCGATGGCGTCTTGGTCTTGGGCGATCTTAAAGTGGGCGATAAGCTGGCGCTGCGTGCCGAACGTGATAATCCCCACGACCCCGAGGCGGTCGCGATCTATTATGGCAAGACCAAGCTTGGCTATGTTCCGGGAGACGAGGTTGGCCCGCTGTCCTTGATGATGTATTACGGGCATGGGGACGTATTTGAAGCCCGTGTGCAGCAGGTTGCTCCCGAGCGCAGCCCGTGGCATCAGGTGCGCGTTGGACTCTATGTGGTGGATGCCCGCTAGTCGGCAATGGAGGCGGTCATGGTTGATGACGACGACCTGTTCGATCTGACAGACGATCCGTTTGAGTGGGATATGCTACTCGATGACGATGAGTTGGAGCAGGACCGGAAGAAGCGGCAGGACAAGAACGCCCAGGGTGATGCGTCGAAAAAGAAAGACAAACGCCGCCGAGGTCCGTTCGGCGGGCTCTTTGGCTAACCGACGCGCCAAAGCGTCTGTATACTAGGCACGTGTTAGACACGTTGCGAAATGAGGATACAGACGATGATGTGGTTTACCGCCGACCTGCACTTGGGCGATACGAATATCTTGCACGACATGGACCGGCCGTTTGGCTCGGTCGAGGAGATGAATCGCAAGGTCATCGATGCCATCAATGAGTGCGTGGCGACGGACGACCGTCTCTACATTTTGGGTGACTTTACCTATCGTTTGCCCCTGGCGGAGGCAGTGCGCCTGCGCGAGCGTATCAAATGCCAGAACGTGGCGCTCATTCGTGGCAACCATGACGGCGATTGGGAAGATCCGGACGCGCCGCACATTTGGGATGAGGTGCGCGATTACCTGGAGGTTGCCCCGGGCTATGCCAAGGGCCATCGTCTGGTGATGAGCCACTACCCCATGCTCAGCTGGAATGGCAAGGCGCGCGGTGCCATCATGCTGCACGGACATATCCACAGCAGGGGAGACCGCGTCAACGCGCGCAACCGCGATCGCGAGCGCCCCATTTACCGCTACGATGTGGGCCTCGACGCCAACAACTACAAGCCCGTAAGCCGAGACCAGATCCTGAATTTCTTTGGCCTGTAGCTCGCAAACCGCCACGAAGGGGACAGGCATCTTTGTGGTGGTTCTGGCGCCGTTGCCATTATGGCAGCGGCGCCTTTTTTGTCCGCGCGGCGCGGTAGAGTGTAGACGGTTTAAATTTGCGTCCATCGAGGAGCTGCCATGAACGAGATCAAGTGCCCGCATTGCGGCGAAGTGTTTAAGGTCGATGCGTCCGGCTATGCAGATATCGTCAAGCAAGTGCGCGATGCCGAGTTCTCGCGTGACCTGGATGAGCGCGTAGCGGCGGCTCGACGCGAGGGCGAGCAGGCGCTGGAGCTTGAGCGTTCGCGTTCGGCGTCTGCCCTGCAGGAGGCGGAGTCTCAACGCGATGCTCAGCTTGTCGAGCAGAAGAACGCCGCGGCCCAGGAGCTGGCACAAGAGGTTGCCAAGCGCGATGCCGAGCTTGCCGAGCTGCGCGCCAAGCTCGAGGGCGCTGCCGCAGAGCGCGAGAGTGCAAGCCAGCGTGCGGCGGTTGAGGCCCGCGCCGATGCTCAAAAGGAGAATGCCGAACTGCAGCGCGAGATCGACAACCTGCGTGCGCAGTTGGGGCGCAAAGATGATGAAGCCAGGCTTGCCGAGGCAGCGGCACGCAATGCTGCTCAAAACGACCTGTCCGCACGTGATGCCCAGATTGCCGAGCTGCAAGCCAGGCTCGCCGCGGCGGACAAGGCCCAGGAGATGGCGCTTGCTGCTGCTGCGGCCGAGTCGCAGCGTGAGCTCGAGGCCGCTCGCAGCGAGGCCGAACGTACGCTTGCTGACTATCGCGCGAAGGTTCAGGAGAAGTTTTCCGTCGCAAAGGCTCAGTCCGAGCAGGAGGCCGAGGGTCTGCGTGCTCAGCTGCGCGAACAGGAGCTGACGGCCAAAATGAACCTATCGGAGGCGGTCGCCGCGGCGGAGCGTGAGCGTGACGAGGCCCGCGCCAAGCTCACGAGTGAGCTGGCGGTGCGCGATTCACGCGAGGAGCAGGCCAAGGCGGCACACGAGCTCGAACTTGCGCAGACCAAGCGCGCGAACGAGGAACTGATTCGCTACAAGGATGAAGAGATTGAGCGCCTTAAGGACATGAAGGTCCGCCTGTCCACCAAGATGGTGGGCGAGTCGCTCGAGCAGCACTGCGAGACCGAGTTTAACCGCCTGCGCATGACGGCGTTTCCCAACGCGTATTTCGAGAAGGATAACGATGCATCCGAGGGTACCAAGGGCGACTTTATCTTCCGCGAGTGTGACGAGAGCGGCAACGAGATCATTTCGATCATGTTCGAGATGAAAAACGAGAACGACGAGACCGCGACCAAACACAAGAACGAGGATTTCTTTAAGAAACTCGATCACGATCGCCGCCAGAAAGGCTGCGAGTACGCGGTGCTCTGCACGCTACTCGAGCCCGAGAGCGAGCTCTATAACGCAGGGATAGTCGACGTGAGTTACCGCTATGAGAAGATGTACGTGATCCGCCCGCAGTTCTTCATCCCCATGATTACGCTCCTTCGCAACGCCGCTATGGGTTCGCTTCGCTATAAGCAGGAGCTAGCGGAGTACAAACAGCAGAATATCGATGTCACGAACTTCGAAGCCAAGATGGAGAAGTTCAAGGATGGCTTCTCGCGCAACTACAACCTGGCGAGCAAGCAATTCGAGTCGGCAATCAAGGAGATCGATGCCGCCATTAAGCAGCTCGAGAAGACCAAGGACGACTTGCGCCGCAGCACCGAGAACCTACGCTTGGCCCACAACAAGGCCGATGAGCTTACCATTCGCAAGCTCACATGGGGCAACAAGACCATGAAGGCAGCGTTTGACGAGGCGCGCGAGGCTGCGCCAGAGACAAACGAGGAGCCAGCCGAGGCGGATTCGTATGAGGTCGAGGATGCCGAGTAAGGCATAGCGGATAGTGAAAAAGCGGGGCTGCTGGCGATGTTGCCAACAGCCCCGCTTCGTTTCGTCCCAATATGCTTGGCTAATCCTCGAGCAAATCCTCGATAAAACCGACGCGGTAGTTCTTGAAGATGACCTCGCCACCGTCTTGCGTGGCGTCCAGATCGACATCGCCCATGATGCCAAAATCGTGGTCGCCATCCTCGTCAGCAAAGATCTGGTGCACGTGCCATACGTGCGCGGTCTTCTCGTCGGACTCGTCGATGGAAAACATCGCGGCGCTGCGGGCATCTCCGTCGGTGAGGATTTCCTCGTGCTGCTCGTGGTAAGCGTCGAGTGCTTTTTGCCAGCGGATCTCGCTCATGCCCCAGTCGTCGTCGAGCTCGCCCAGGTCGCGAACGTGCTCGCGGGCGGCAAGGGTCACGCGGCGGAAGAGCGCGTTGCGCACCAACAGCGTGCAGCCGCGGCGGTCCGCCACGACCTCGTCGATGCCCTGCGGCGGCGCAGCATCGAGGGCTGCCGGGTTGCCGGCGTTCTCCCACTCGTCCACCAGGCTCGAGTCCACCGAGCGCACCACAAAGCCGAGCCACGAGATAATGTCGCGCAGACGCTCGTCGCGCTTCTCGATGGGCACGGTGCGGTCGAGCGAACGGTAGGCCTCTGCCAGGTAACGCAGCAAAATGCCCTCGGAGCGGGCGATGCCGAGCTTTTGAATGTAACCCTTAAAATCGCTCGCGCTTTCCAGCATATCGCGCAGGACGCTTTTGGGAGAGAGCTGGTAGTCGTTTGCCCAGGGCACTTCCTGGCAGTACTTGTCGAAGGCGGCGTCGAGCAAGTCCTCGAGCGGTTTTTCGTAGGTGACATCCTGGATGCGCTCCAGGCGTTCCTCATATTCGACGCCGTCAGCCTTCATTTCGGCCATCGCGCGGTCGCGCGCTGCGCGCTCCTGAGCGCGCAACACCTGCTTGGGATCCTCGAGCGTTGCCTCGACCATCGAGATCAGGTCCATGGTATAGGTCTCGCTCTCGGGATCGAGCAGCTCCAACGCGGCAAGCAAAAACGGCGAGAGCGGCTGGTCGAGCGCAAAGTCCTCGGGCAGGTCGACCGTCAGTGCGTAGTCGATGTCCGGCGCGGCGTCAGCCGGAGCGTCGGGTGCGGGCGGCACCTCGGTGCGCACGACGACGCCGGAATCGATGAGCGTGCCGAAGATCTCGTCGGCACGAACCTCGAGCTTAGCCTTTTCCTCGGGGGTCTGCAGGCTCGTCTCGATGAGGTCGTGTACGCGGGCTCGGGCATCGCCACCCTGCTCGACCACGCTAATCACCATGGAGTGCGTGATGCGCAGGCGCGGCTTGAGCGTTTCGGGCTGCGTCTCGATCAGGCGCTCAAAGGTCTGCTTGTTCCAGGTGACAAAGCCCTCGGGGGCCTTCTTCTTTTTAATCTTGCGGAGCTTCTTGGGGTCGTCGCCCGCCTTGGCCATGAGCTTGGCATTCTCGATCTCGTGCTCGGGTGCCTCGGCAATCACCATGCCCTCGGTATCGAAGCCCGAGCGGCCGGCGCGACCGGCAATCTGATGAAACTCGCGGGCGCGCAGACGACGCATCTTGTAGCCGTCGAACTTGGTGAGCGCGGTGAGCACCACGGTATGGATGGGCACGTTGATGCCGACGCCGAGCGTATCGGTGCCGCAGATGACGGGCAACAGGCCCTGTTGTGCCAAGCGCTCGACCAGCAGACGATAGCGCGGCAACATGCCAGCATGGTGCACGCCGACGCCGCATCCGAGCAAGCGCTTAAGAATCTTGCCAAAGGCCGTCGAGAAGCTCGTGCCCTTGGCCGCCTCCTTGATGGCCTCGCGCTGCTCCTTGCTGGCAATACCAAAGTTGGCGAGGGATTGCGCCGTCGCAAGTGCGGCGTCCTGGCTAAAGTGCACGATGTAGAGCGGGGCCTCGCCGCGGCGCATTGCGAGCTCGACGGTGCCCTCGAGCGAGGTCGTCACGTAGTCGTAGCTCAGCGGCACGGGGCGTGGGGCATCGACGACCAGATCGCACGCGGCGCCGGTGTGCTCCTCGAGTGAGGCGGCGATCGCGGTGACATCGCCGAGCGTGGCGCTCATGAGCATGAATTGTGTGTGAGGCAGGGTGAGCAGCGGTACCTGCCAGGCCCAACCGCGATCGGGGTCGGCAAAGTAGTGGAACTCGTCCATGGCGACGCAGCCCACATCGGCATCTTCGCCCTCGCGCAGTGCGTCGTTAGCAAGGATCTCTGCCGTGCAGCAGATGACGGGCGCTTTGGTATTGATATGCGTGTCGCCGGTGATCATACCGACGTTATCGCGGCCGAGCACCTGTACCAGGTCGAAGAACTTTTCGCTGACCAAGGCCTTGATGGGGGCCGTGTAATAGCAGCGCTTGCCCTGCGCCATGCCCATAAAGAGCATGCCCAGCGCGACGAGCGATTTGCCCGATCCGGTCGGTGTGCCTAAAATGACGTGATCGCCGGCAGCCAGGTCCATGAGGGACTCTTCTTGGTGGTCCCACAGCTCAATACCGCGATCGCTCGTCCATTCAAAGAAGCGCTCGAAAGCCTGGTCGGGCGTGAGCCATGGTTCGGGCTCGCTGCCATCCTCGGGCTCCCACCAAGCGGGGGAGAGCGCGCCGAGCGAGCCGAACTCTGCCTCGGTTCCCGTGCCGCCCGAGAATGAGCTGGCAGCGCCGGCGCCGGAGACGGTGCTGGCGGCGGTATCTGTCGTGGTCTGTGCCATGTGGTTGCTTTCTCTCGCGTTTGTCCGCCATCCATTATGGCGTAGCGGCGGCGCGGGGTGCTAGCGCGCGGGAAAATGCAGGAAATGGGCGTTCTGCCCAGCCGTTTGGTGCAGTAGCCAGCTAAGTGAGTAGACTTTTTGAGATATCGCGAGCACATGGCTTTTGCGCAAGGGCTCTACCTGCGGTTTTAGTTTTCGCTATGCGGGTTGTGCTTGGCTATTGCTAAATAGTCTACTCACTTAGGTTTGAGGACCGTTCGCTGGCGCTTATTTGCGCTTGTTTGCCGATGCCGCGACCATCAGAAGCCCCTAGGACTCCTGCGGTAAGCGCTTCTTGCCCTTGCGGGCGCGGTTTTTAAAGTTCTCGACGGCTTCTTCCATGCCCAGAGGCACATAGGTGAGCTCATCGAGGTTATCGGGCAGGTAGCAGGCAAGACTTTGCTCCTGCATGTGACCCGCCGTGAGCACATCGTCACTGGGATGTGCGCCGGGTGTGGCGCAAATGCCATAGACGACGGCACCCATCTCGCGCGTGCGGCGCTCGTATTCGGTCTCGGGGTGCTCGGGATGGTCGCGGCGGACGTCGTCGCTTACCCAAAGCGTGTCATAGCCGGCCGCAGCAAACTGCCCCAAGGCGTAGTCGCGCAATGGCTTACTGTCGGCGCGCAGCGTGACGGTGGCGCCGGCTGCAAAGAGCGGACGGTACAGCATTAGGTGGTCGACATGGACGAGTCGCTTTTTGGCGTACTTGGCCTTGGGCTGCGGCGTGGGAAAGTTGATGGTGATGGCATCGAGCTCGCCTGCGGCAAATAGCTGCGGCAGCGATGCGGCACCTCGGGGCAGGACGAGTGCGTTGGACAGCCCCTGCTCGCAGATTTTCTGTGCGGCATAGGCGATGCAGATGGGCTCCTGGTCCATACCGATAAAGAGCGTGTCGGGCTCACGGCGAGCTTGCTCAACCAGATAGGTGCCTTTGCCGCAGCCCAGATCCAGATGAAGGCGGGTGAAGGGTGCGCCGCCGGCTGGCGCGCAGGCTTCGCGCCAATTCCCGGCATAGGCCTCGGGGTTCGTCTCAATCGCATTGGCGTAGCGCTCCAGGCGCTCCTCGAGCACAAAGTTCTTAGGGGTGCGAACGTGAACGGCTCCCATGAGGCTCCTTGGTCATACGTATGGAACACATTGCAGGCGTGTTCCGTCAATGGGTTGGAAAAAGATGGGCATAGTTTGCCCGAACGTTGCGGCGCGGCCCGGCGGCGAGTCGTCGATGCCTACAGGCGCTTGAGGATTACATAGCGGTTGAGCTCGCCGCTACGGCCGTCGGCGTGGAAACGCTCAAGCTCGCGCACGGGGACCTCGCCGCTTTTGTAGAACGTACGGACGCCGCGCACCAGGTCGGTGATCTGCTGATCGTCAAAGTGATGGCAATAGCGGTAGGCGTGGCGGTCGTTTTGCCAGCCGATGAGGTGATCGCCGGCCTCGAACTGTGCGGAATCGTATCCCTCAAACGGTGGTGCGAGCTCGGCGCGGGCCTCGGCGCGAACGGCCTTGCGCGCCATGCGCTCGTCGTTCATAAACTCCCAAAAGCTGATAGCGATGATGCCGCCCGGGCGCGTCTGGCGCACCAGGGCGTCGAGCACGCGCACGCGGTACTCGCATGACGGCACGTGGTGCATAAAGCCAAAGCAGACCGAGATATCGGCGAGCGGGGCATCGAAAAGCACATCGGGCGTCTCGGCGGGGTTGAGCTTCATGAGGGCGTCGAGCGCATCGAGTTCCTGGAAGTGCAGGTTGGGAATGCGCAGGGCGTGGCCGTGGGCGTCTATTGCCAGATCTTGGCACGAGTCGACACCATAGAACTCAAACGGGCAGCTGGCATCTGCCGAGGGGTTTGCGCCGTCGACGCCCTTGGCGGCAAGTGCCCCGCCGGCGGCAAAGTTCTCGAATCGCATATTGCCGCAGGCAAGGTCGAAGACGCGGACGGGATGCTCGATCGTGGCCACATCGAGCTGCTCAAGCGCGATGTCCATGGTGCGCACCCAGCCGGGCCACGGGGCTTGGCGCGTATCGGAAAAGGAAGCGGAGTGCTCGCGATAGAACGTATTGTTGAGCTGGATGAGCGATGATGCGAAATCGCGGTTCACGGCGCGGAACTCCCTCCGATGGCGGTGCGGAATAAACAGTACGACCATACTACCGTTAACGCCGCAACGGGGACAACCGAGCTGTGGGTCATTGCTTTGTTTGGACACATTTCCGCAGCTCATATGTGCCCGCAACCGCCGGTTGTCAAAAATCTCACTAGAATAGGTGGCATGCTTTTGGCGGTGGCGGATAGATTTTTAACTGTGCAAGGCGCCTTAAGAACAAAAACGGTCCGGCGGCACGGCTGGCATCGCATAGGAGGAACCATGAATGTAGAAACTGCTCAGCGGCTCGCCGACCTTCGCCGCAGCAAGGGCTTTAGCCAAGAAGGATTGGCGCGAAAGCTGGGACTGTCGCGCCAGGCGGTCAGTAAATGGGAGCGCGCGGAGAGCTCGCCTGATACCGAGAACCTGATCTCGCTTGCCAAGCTCTATGGTGTGAGTCTGGACGAGCTACTCAATCCGAGCGACGAGATCGAGGACGATATCGAGTTTGAGAACGAGGACCGTGCTCGCCAGCGCGAGGCCGAGGCGGCCGAGCGCGCCCGTACCCACGAGGCGGCAGCGCGCGCTACCGAGGCGGCAACACAGGCGAGTGATGCTGCGGCCAAGGCGGCGCAAGCTGCAAGTTGGAGCGCACAGGCGGCTAACGCCGCGACGGCGCAAGCGACGAGCGCTGGCGCGGTCAATCCGACTCCAGTGAAAGGTCCGTTCCAGTCGTTTCCGTATTGGGCCGTGTGCTGGCTGCTGTTCTTTTTACTGATGTTCCTGTTTGGTGGTGCCCCCTTTGCCGCACTGATCTTCTTTACGATCCCCATCTATCACTGGGTGGCGCGTGCGCTCGACGGCGATTGGGCGCGCGGGAATATTCAGGTTGGTCCGGCGCCGGTGGCATCCAGGGCTCAGGATGATTCCCCTGCGGTTGATACCGACGTGGCTACCGCGACCCCCGTTGATCCGAGCGCCAAAGAAGGTGATGAATAATGAAACTCTCGCATGAATCGAAGGTGCGTCTGGGCGTTGGCATCGGAGCGTTTGTGCTTATTGTTGGGCTTGTCTTTGGCGCTTCGCGGACATGGATTCATTTTGATGGTCCGTGGGATCTCGGCACTATTGCATCCGGCTTGTCCGGTAGGGACGATGCGGTTGACGCCGATGTTTTGAACGATGGCGGTAAGTATTCCGCTCAGCCTCAGCAGCTTTCGAGCACGACTTTTGATGCCGATGAGTTCCGCTACCTCGATTTCGATATCAATGCGGCTTCGGTGGACGTCAAGGTTGTTGATGGCAACAAGGCTCGCGTTATCGAGCGGGGGCGCGTTGCCGAGGGTATGGATGCCTCCAAGGCCGCGACGCAAAACATCGCATCCGTCGAGGACTCGATGCTCAAGGTTTCCCAGTTTGGAAGTGACGACGGTAAGGCAATCGATCGCTCAGTTACGGTCGAGCTGCCGCGCCGTGTTGCCGAACATCTGAAGGGAGTCAACGCGCACGTGGGCTCGGGCGATCTGCAGATTGCCGGTGTCATCTGTGATGGTTTCGACCTTTTCCTGGGTGCGGGAGATGTAGAGTTTACGGGCAGCGTGACTGATGCGCTCAGCGCTGAGGTCGGTTCGGGCGATGTGACGTTCGAGCTTTACCAGGCCCCCGCGAAGTCGATGGACGTGAGTGTGGGCTCGGGCGATGTGGAGATGACGGTTCCGAACTCGACGGGCTTTAAGGCGAGCCTCACCTTGGGCAGCGGCGACTTCGAGAGCGATTTCCTTCCGCTTGACTACGACGGCGAGACCATTTTGAATCTTGAATTCGATAACGGCGATAAGTCTGCTACGTATCGTTTTGAGGTCGGTTCGGGCGACATGTCGTTTGATCCGGAGTGACATGCGGTTTTCGGAGATCGGTGCATATAGGCATGCTCTTTGATGGAGGCGCCGGGGCCGTGACGGGCTCCGGCGCCTTTGCCTCTACAATGGGGGCATGGAACAGATTATTTTGAACATACTCGAGGCTCTGCGTCGCGGTGAGACCGTGGACGACAAGGCGCTCGTCAAGTTGATACATGCCGAGGCGCGCCGCGAGGGTGCCGACAAACGCGATTTGGCCAAGCGCCGTCTGCTGCCGTTCTACCAGCGGGTGAAGCGTGAGGAGCCGGCTCGTTGGGCTGGGTGGAATGTCGATGCCGAGCTGGAACGTCGACTGCTGCAGGTGCTGGGTATGAAGC
Organism: uncultured Collinsella sp.; assembly: GCA_900550835.1. Lineage (GTDB taxonomy): Bacteria > Actinomycetota > Coriobacteriia > Coriobacteriales > Coriobacteriaceae > Collinsella. The sequence continues at coordinate 28,107 of URTP01000008.1, forward strand.
CGCGCCGAACGGCCTCGGGCGTGGCGACCATTACCGTCATTACCAAGCCGTGGCCCTGTTCGGGCGATTGCCTGTTTTGCCCCAACGACCTGCGCATGCCCAAGAGCTATCTGCACGCCGAGCCGGCATGCGCCCGTGCGGAGCAAAACTGCTTTGACCCGTATTTGCAGGTGAGCGCTCGCCTGACCGCACTTTCGCAGATGGGGCATGCGACCGACAAGATTGAGCTTATCGTGCTCGGTGGCACCTGGAGCGACTATCCGCAAGGGTATCAGACGTGGTTTATGTCCGAGCTTTTCCGTGCGCTCAATGACGATGCCGTCGCCGGCGTGGCGGCAAACCCCATGTTGGCGCGTCCGGGCA
>URTP01000009.1 GCA_900550835.1 uncultured Collinsella sp.
GTGCTCTTCCGTGCTACCGACCAGTGGTTTGTCTCGATGGACAAGACCGGTTTGCGCGAGCAGGCTGGCAAGGAGGTCCGTGAGAACGTCAAGTGGTATCCGGCTCACGCCGCCAACCGCATTGGCGCCATGGTCGAGCAGCGTCCTGACTGGTGCATCAGCCGTCAGCGCAACTGGGGCGTGCCTATCCCCAGCTACACCTGCGCCGACTGCGGCGAGAAGGTCATGAACGACGCTACGCTCGACGCCGTCATCAAGCTCTTCCACGAGAAGGGCTCCGACGCCTGGTTCACCGACGCTCCCGAGAGCTACCTGGGCGAGGCCTGCGTCTGCCCCAAGTGCGGCGGCCATCACCTCAAGGCCGATAAGGACATCCTCGACGTGTGGTGGGACTCCGGCGTCTCCTGGAAGGCTGTCTGCGAGTATCGCCCCGAGCTTGAGTACCCGGCGGACGTGTATCTCGAGGGCTCCGACCAGCACCGCGGTTGGTTCCAGAGCTCGCTGCTCACCTCGGTGGGCGCCAACGGCCACGCTCCGTACAAGGCGGTCGTCTCGCAGGGCTTCACGCTCGACGGCCAGGGCCGCAAGATGTCCAAGTCGCTCGGCAACGTCATCGACCCCAACAAGGTCTGCGACGAGATGGGCGCCGACATCATCCGCCTGTGGGTTGCCTCCGTCGATACCAGCTCCGACGTGTCCATCGACCACGAGATCCTTGCCCGTACGTCCGATGCCTACCGTCGTTTCCGCAACACGCTGCGCTTCCTGCTCTCCGAGCTCGAGGGTCAGTTTGAGCCCGAAACCGACGGCGTCGCCTTTGCCGACCTGCTGCCGCTCGACAAGCTCATGGTTGCCCGTCTGACCCAGGTCCAGGCCGAGGTCGACGACGCTTACTCTTGCTACGAGTTCCCGCGCGCTTACCGTGCGCTCTACGACTTTGTGGTTACCGAGCTCTCCAACGTGTATCTCGACGCCCTGAAGGACCGCCTGTACTGCGAGAAGCCCGGCTCGCTCGAGCGCCGCAGCGCCCAGACCGTGCTTGCCGAGCTCTTCTCGATGCTCATGCGCGCCCTGCAGCCGATCTTGTCCTATACGGTCGACGAGGCCATGGCCTATGCGCCCGCCGGCTGCGTCGATCACCAGAAGTACGCCGCGCTGCTCGATTGGTACAAGTCGCCCATCACGGTCGACGAGGCCAACGAGTTTGAGGGCGTGCTCGAGGCTTCACTCGAGCTCCGTAGCGTCGTGACCAAGGCCCTTGAGGATGCCCGCTCCGCCGGCACCTTCACCAAGAGCCAGCAGGTCCGCGTCAAGGCGGTCGTCCCCGCCGAGATGTACGCGCTGCTGACCGGCGACAAGGCCGTCGACCTGGCCGAGTTCTACATCGTCTCCGATGTTGAGCTGACCCAGGGCGAGGAGCTCTCCGTTGCCATCGAGGCTGCCGAGGGCGAGTGCTGCGACCGTTGCTGGAACTACCGCACCACCGTCGGCGAGTACAACGGCCACGCTCACATTTGCAAGAGGTGTGCGAATGCCCTTTGAGGCACGGTAACTCGGCATTTTAGTTATAGGGAGAATTTGACGCCTTCGGCCCATTTGCTCCGCTGAAGAAAAGCGACATTCCGTTATCCGGAATGCCGCTTTCTTTTATGCTGGTTATTTATCTGACGTTAGCGAATGTGTCGTGCGCTCTGCGTGTGGCAATATAAGATGGTTGTTTGCGTTAAACGGAATTTGATTATCTGAGGGTAGGGGATTTCTTTGGGTCGTGGTGCGGATATGACGCCGCCTTTGCGTTGGCGGTTGAGTGTTGCTGGTGGGGTGGCGCTCGTTGTGCTGCTTGTTGACCAGCTGACCAAGCTTGCGGTTCGTGCCGTGGGCGACGCTTTGCGTGTGACCGTCATCCCCGGTGTCATCGACTTTATGTTTGTCCGCAATATCGGTGCTGCCTTTAGCATGGGCGAGGGGCATGGCATAGCGTTTGCCGTGCTGGCGTTGGCGGTCATTATCGCTATTGCCGTGTACCTCGTTCGTGCACCTCAGCTCGCCCATCTTGAGGTTGTGGGCATGGCGATGGTTGCGGGTGGTGCTATCGGTAACGCGATCGATCGTTTGGCCTTTGGCTTCGTGACCGATTTTATTGCCACCACCTTCATCGACTTCCCCGTCTTCAATGTGGCCGATATCGGCATTACGGTCGGTGTGGTGCTGGCGCTCTTCGGTTACATGTTCTTGAGCCCCGCGGCTCGTGAGGTCGATGCGACCCCGCGGAGCGTAATGCTCGTTACGAGGCCCGCGCCAAGCGCAAGGCTAAACAACGTGGGGAGCGTGCCCGCAAGATTCGCGAAAGGACTGAGCGCTAATGGCCGACATCCATATCCTTGTTGCCGACGATGCCGCTGGTCAGCGTCTTGACGCCTATCTGGGCGCCAATGACGGCTGCCCTACGCGCTCTGCCTGCGCACATCTGATTGAGGGCGGGGCCGTAGTAGTCAATGGCGAGACCTGCCTGTCCAAAAAGTACGCCGTGCGAGCCGGTGACCGTATTTCGGTTGATTTGCCCGAGCCGCACGATCCCACCGACGTGATTCCCGAGGCCATCCCGCTCGACATTCGCTATGAGGACGACTACCTCATCGTGCTCTCCAAGCAGCGCGGCCTGGTGTGCCATCCTGCGCATGGCCACGAGAGCGGTACGCTTGCGAACGCCCTGGTCTATCACTGCGGTATCGACCATCTGGGCACCGTGCAGGGCGAGGACCGCCCCGGTATCGTACATCGTTTGGATCGCGATACCTCGGGTCTTATGCTTGCGGCAAAGGACGACGACACCCAGCGCGCGCTCCAAAATCTCATTCGCACGCGCACGCTCGACCGCCGCTACATTACGCTCGTTCACGGGCACATAGCCATGGACGAGGGCACCATCAACACCGGTATTGCCCGATCGACGCGCGACCGCGTGAAGATGGCGGTTTCGGACGATCCCTTTGCGCGCCAAGCCATCACGACCTTCAAGGTCCTTGAGCGTTTTGATTCCACGCGTTTTGACGACGGCTACACGCTCGTCGAGTGCCACCTGTTTACGGGTCGCACACATCAGATTCGCGTGCATATGCGCCATATCAACCACGCCTGCGTGGGCGATCCGCTCTACGGTAAGTGCGATGCGCGTGCCGACCAGGGTTTGACCAGGCAATTCCTCCATTCCTGGCGTGTGGCGTTCGATCATCCCGTGACGGGGGAGCGCATTGAGTGCCGCGATGAGCTGCCGTGGGATCTCGCCGCCGTTCTGGATGACCTAGCCCCGCGCTCGCTCGGCCGCACTGCCGCCGGCGACGAAATCGCACCGCAGCTCGGTCTGCTCGAACCCTAACCAGTATTAGGTGGTTTCTTGAACTCGGTTAGCCTACGGTAAGATATACGGTTGTTTACGTAACGCGTTCTCGGGAGCCTGCATGCTCGCCTTTTTACAAACTAACACGCCCATCGTGATCTTTAATCAGATTGTGGTTACGCTACTCACGGTCTGCTTTCTGTACCAGGTGGTCTTCTTTGTCATTGGCGCTCTTCGTGGCGAGGTCGCGCCTCCCAAGGCCAAAAAACTCCACCGCTATGCCTTCTTTATCGCGGCGCATAACGAGGAGGCCGTGATCGCCAATCTCGTACGCTCTATCAAGGATCAGGACTATCCGTCCGAGCTCATCGAGGTCTTCGTGGTCGCCGATGCTTGCACCGACAACACGGCGCAGCTCGCGCGCGAGGCCGGTGCCATTGTTTACGAGCGCAATGACCTGGCCCGCAAGGGCAAGAGCTGGGTCATGGACTTTGGTTTCGATCGCATTCTCAACGAGTATCCCGACACGTTTGAGGGCTACTTTATCTTCGATGCCGACAATGTTATCTCCCGCGATTACGTCTCCAAGATGAATGATGCCTTTGACCAGGGCTTTCATGTGGTCACGAGCTATCGTAACTCCAAGAACTTCGGCAGTTCGTGGATTTCCTCTGCCAACGCCACCTGGTATTTGCGTGAGGCCCGCTTCCTCAACAACGCGCGTAATATCTGCAAGACGTCCTGCGCCGTCTCGGGCTCGGGCTACCTTATCTCCGCCAGTGTTATCGAGGGCATGCACGGCTGGCAGTTCCATACACTGACCGAGGACATCCAGTTCACCACGTTCTGCGCCATTCACGGCATCCGCATCGGTTATGCGCCGGCGGAGTTCTTTGACGAGCAGCCGGTGACGTTTAAGGCGTCCTGGAAACAGCGCATGCGCTGGACCAAGGGCTTCTACCAGGTCTTTTTTACCTACGGCAAGTATCTGGTCAAGTCGACGTTCCGCTATCATCGCTTTGCCGCATATGACATGTTTATGACCATCGCTCCGGGCATGCTGCTGTCCCTGATCTCCATGCTCGCCAATGCGACGTTCCTGATCGTGGGTGGCCTTTCGCATGGTTTCTTGGCTACCGAGGTCGAGATGCAGGCTTGTGCCGCCTCGCTTATCATGACGTTCGTGATGATGTACCAGACCTTCTTTATCCTGGCGCTGCTCACGACCATCTTTGAGTACAAGCACATTCATTGCGCTCAAAAGTGGCGCCTGGTGACCAACCTGTTTACCTTCCCGATCTTTATGTTCAGCTATATCCCCATCACGGTTGCCGCGCTGTTCCTGAAGGTCGACTGGGTGCCCACGCAGCACGCCGTTAACGTTACCCTCGACGAGGTCATGCAGGGCGCCAAGTAACCACGACCAGAACCACCGCAAAGGGGGTGCACCTTTGTGGTGGTTTTTGCTTTTGAGCAGCTGCTCATGGAGGTGCACGATGTTCTACATCCCATTTTGGATCTGCGTCTTTGCCGGTGCGGTGGTTGATGCCCGTGAGCGGCGGTTTCCCAATGAGCTTGCTGGCGCGTGCGCCGTGGCGGCGTTTGCGGGCGTTTGGCTCGACCTCGGTTTGAACACAACGCTTGACCACGCAGGTCTTGCCGTCATCGTGTATCTTGCTCTCGTTCTGACTGAGTCCCTCTGGCGTCGTCTTCGCCAAATCCCGGGCATCGGCATGGGAGATGCTAAGGCACTTTTCGCGCTTTGCACGCTCGACCCTATGGGTGGCATCGTGGCATTTGCCGCCGCGCTCCTGGTCCTTGCCCTCTCCTGCCTCATCACAAAATCGCGCTCCTTGCCATTGCTCCCGTTTTTGGTGCCGATTTTTGCCATAATCGAGGTTGTGGGCTGCACTTTGTAACCGATTGCGCATCCTTCTTAAGGAGCATGCCATGGCAAGTAATCAAGAAACGGCCGTCATTAAGGCGCGCATGGACCGTATTCCCTCGGCGTTGTCGCCCGAACTTTTCGAGCGCATTGCCACCGATCGTGCTTCGGGCTATGTTAACCCGTATCGTTGCAACGACGATCAGGTCATTCGTCGTATTGATCGCGCCGCCGACAAAGGCACGCTTATGCGTCCGGCGTTTATGCGCGATACCGAAAAGATACTTCATCTTCCTGCGTACACCCGTTATGCAGGCAAAACGCAGGTCTTTAGCTTCCGTAGCAATGACGATCTGTCACGCCGCGGTTTGCACGTGCAGCTTGTCTCCCGCATTGCGCGCGATATCGGTCGCGCCCTGGGGCTCAATTGCGATCTGATCGAGGCGATTGGCCTGGGCCACGACTTGGGACACACGCCTTTCGGCCATGCCGGTGAGCGATTCCTCAACGATATCTACCACGAGCGTACGGGGCGTTATTTTTTCCATAACGTGCAGTCGGTCCGCGTGCTCGACGCGCTGTACGGCCGTAACGTGTCACTCCAGACGCTCGACGGCGTGCTATGCCATAACGGCGAGTACGAGCAGCGCGTGTTTGAATTGTCGGATATGGGCTCCTTTGACCAGTTCGATCAGGCGGTCGAGGACTGCATCGCCACGGGCTATGGCGCCATTGGGCACCTGCGTCCCATGACGCTCGAGGGCTGCGTCGTTCGCATCTCGGATATTCTTGCCTACGTCGGTCGTGACCGTCAGGATGCGATCGCGGCGGGTCTGCTTTCGCCCGACGCTTTTGACGATGGTCGGGGCGGCGCCTATAACAGCTGGATCCTCACGCACGCTTCCATCGATATCGTTGAGCATAGCTATGGTAAGCCGCGCATCGAGATGAGCGAGGACCTGTTTGAGGAAATTCGTCGAGCCAAGCGCGAGAACTACGAGAAGATCTATAGCAAGGGCGGTGTCGAAGGCGATTCCGAGGAGGAGCCGCGCGAGGCGTTCGAAAAGCTCTACGACCGTTGCCTGCGGGATCTAAACAGTGGCGACGAGTCCTCTTATATCTTTAAGCACCATATTTCGCGCATTGAGCAGCAGCTTTCCTACTACGATCGTACCTATGCCTGGCAGGACGACAAGGATCAAGCCGTGGTTGATTACATCGCGAGCATGACGGACGGTTATTTCTGCGAGCTGACGAGCAAGCTGTTCCCGGGTCTAAAGTTTCCGCATCGTACCTATATTAACGAACGGTAGTTCGTATTTATTCGGTATACTGTTTGTGGAAAACGTTTTTGATTGATGCACGGGATGGCTATGGACGACCTTTTTTCTGCTTCGACGCGCGAGCGTTCCTTTCAGAATGCGCCGCTTGCGGTGCGCATGCGCCCCAATTCGCTCGACGATTATGTGGGCCAGCAAAAGGCCGTCGGTAAGGGCTCATGGTTGCGTGCCGCGATCGAGCACGACGTGCTTTCGAGCGTGATTCTGTACGGGCCGGCCGGTACGGGTAAGACGACGCTGGCCCACATTATCGCCAACCATACCAAGAGCGAGTTTGTTGAGGTCAGCGCCGTGACGGGCACCGTAAAGGACTTGCGCCGCGTGATTGACGAGGCCAAGACGCGCCTGAATACGTACGACCGCCGCACCATTCTATTCATCGATGAGATTCACCGCTTCTCTAAGTCGCAGCAGGATGCCCTGCTGCATGCAGTTGAGAACCGTACCGTCATTATGATTGGCGCTACGACGGAGAATCCGTACTTCGAGGTCAACTCGGCGCTGCTCTCACGTGGTCGAGTCGTGGAGCTTGAGCATTTAAAGGACGAGGATATCGCCATGCTTATCGAGCGTGCGCTCGAGGCACCTCAGGGCCTGAACGGTAAGTTCTCGGCCGATGAGGATACGGTCAAGACCATTTGTACGCTGGCTGCGGGTGATGCACGCTCGGCCCTGACGACACTTGAGCTGGCGAGCGAGATTGCCGTCACGCGTCCCGATACGGAGGGAACGCCAGCGCCGGCGGCGGGGGAGCGCTATCCCATCACCGTGGATGACGTAAAGATTGCCAACCCGCGTCGTGGCTTTTCGTACGACAAAAACGGCGACATGCACTACGACATTATCAGTGCGTTTATTAAGTCTATGCGCGGTAGCGACCCCGATGCTACGATCTATTGGCTCGCGCGCATGATTGATGCGGGGGAGGATCCCAAGTTTATCGCTCGCCGTATTATGATTCAGGCTTCTGAGGACGTTGGCAACGCCGATCCGCAGGCGCTTTTGGTGGCGCATGCCGCGTTTAAGTCTGCCGAGGTCATTGGCTATCCCGAGTGCCGTATTAACCTGGCTCAGGCTGCACTCTATGTGTGCTTGGCGCCTAAATCCAACGCGTGTGAGGCTTCGATCGATGCGGCGCTTGCCGATATCCACTCTAGTGGGCTTCGCGAGGTGCCGAGTTATCTGCGCGATCGCCATCGCCCGGGCAGCGATGAATACGGTGTGTATAAGTATCCGCACGATTATCCCGAAGGCTGGGTCGACCAGCGCTATTTGCCCGAAGGCTTAGAACGCGGTGCATTTTGGCGGCCTGCCGGCCGTGGTTGGGAAGAATGGCGCGTAGAACAAAGCGAACGTGACCGTAGCGGGAATGCACCGAAGTAGCTGCTGATAATTTTGTCCCACGTTGCTGCTCTTGGCATGTTCGGTCCCCTTTGGGGTACCATGGAAAGCGTTTGTATTTCGATTCCTTTGGGAGGCTTGTATGAGTCCCATTCAAATCGCCTTGCTGCTGCTTGCCGTTGCCGGCGTGTGGGCTATCGTTGAGCTTGCGCTCACCCTGCGCAAAACCCGCACCGTTGTCGACTCGCTCGACAAGACGGTAACCGACCTCAACAATACGATTGCCGAGGCGCAGCCCGTGGTGGCAAAGCTTGATGGCGCCGTTGACGAGCTTACGCCGGCACTTGCCCAGATGGAGCCGCTCCTCAAGTCGAGCAAGACTGCCGTTGATGCTCTGACGTCCAACCTCGTTGAGGTTGAGGCGGTCGTTCGCGACATCTCCGAGGTCACGGGCAGCGTGGCCGAGGCCAGCAATGCCGTATCGAGCGTGACTGATTCTGCTGCTGGCGCCGTGCAGAAGCTCTTCAATAAGGTGAAGGCTCCTGCAGCCGACGCCGATCGCAAGCTCGCCGCTGCCGCCGCCGAGGCCGAGCAGCCTACCGAGCGCGTTCTGATTGGCGATGACGATGCCGCTGCTGACGACGATGATGTTCAGAAGCCCGCTGCTAAGCCTGCTCAGTATTACACTTATACGCCTGCCGAGACCTCCGAGGAGTCCTGCGATGAGTAGCGAAGCAACCTGCCCCATTACGCTGAGCGTTGCCGGTGATCCGCGTCTCGCGCGCTTGGTGCGCATGACGGCCGCCAACGTCGGCGCCCTGTGCTCTATGTCCGTTGATCGCATCGAGGACATTCGTATGGCTGCCGAAGAAGCCTTCATCTTTGGCTGCACGGCTGTTGATTCCGACGATATCTCGATCAAATTCGATGTCGACGAATCGCATGTGGGCATGACCTTTACCTTTGGCGACCAGGCGACTGTCGATGAGGATGACCAGGCTGCCGTGTATGCCGAGCTCATTTTGGCGAGTGTGTGTGACTCTTACGAAAAGACTACAGCGCCCCTAACGCTTTCCCTCGACCTCAAGGCGGATATCTAATATGACCGAACGCTCCCGGAGCGGCAAGACCGCTTGGGACAAGGAGAAAACCCGCGAGCTGTTTCGTCGTTATAAGGAGACCGGTGATCCGGATGCTCGCGAGCAGCTCGTCATGTCCCATATGAACCTGGTAAGGTTTCTTGCCAACAAATTCAAGAACCGCGGCGAGCCGCTCGATGACCTTTTGCAGGTCGGGTACTTGGGCTTGCTCAAGGCTATCGATCGCTTTGATCCCGAGCGCGGACTCGAGTTCACGACGTTTGCCACGCCCACCATCTTGGGCGAGATTAAGCGCCACTTCCGCGACAAGGGCTGGAGTGTGCGCGTGCCGCGTCGTCTGCAGGAGCTCTCTGCCAAGGTTAACCAGGCCACCGATAAGCTTACCAACGAGCTTCAGCGTTCGCCCAAGGTTGAGGAAATCGCCGATTACCTTGGCGTGACCGTCGACGAGGTGCTCGAAGCCATGGAATCGTCCTCGGCCTACACCTCGGTGCCCATCGAGGCTCCCGGCGCGTCCGACTCCGACGATGCTCCCTCGATTCTCGATCGCTATGCCGATGACGACAACGAGCTCGACTTTACCGATGACCGCCTGGTAATCGAGGAAGCCATCCGCGATTTCTCGCCGCGCGAGCGTGAGGTGATCGAGCTACGCTTTGTGAAGGGCATGACCCAGATCGAGATTGCCAAGAAGCTGGGCATCTCGCAGGTGCAGGTTTCGCGTCTGCTGCGCCGCACGCTTAAGAAGATTCAAGATAAGATTGACCCCGACGGAGTGATGGTTCGTTCATGAGTGAGCACCCCCAACAAATCGACCGCACGCTTCGCGATACCCGCATTCTGACGCTGCGCATTTGGGGCGTCGTCGGCTGCATTGTCATCGCTGCCGTCATCTTTAACCTTATGGGCATCCTGGCACCGGTCATCGAGTTTCTCGCTGTCGGTTCCATCATCGCTTTTGTGATGTCTCCGATCACCAACTGGCTCGAGCATCACGGCGTCGGACGTGGCCTCGGTTCGCTCATCGCACTCATTGTGGTTGTTGCCGTGCTCGTCGGCGCCGTCTGCATCCTATCGCCTATTTTGCTCGGTCAAATCATGGAAGTCCTGAGCCGCCTGCCCGAGCAGCTTCGTGTTGCGGGTGGCGATCTCAACGAGATGCTCTCGCACGCTAAGACGCTCAACAACACGCCGCTCAAGGAGTATCTGGACGACAATCTTTCTTCGCTGGTTACCGTAGCGTCCAAGTACGTTTCGCAAATCGCTGCCGAGCTCGGACGCGGTGTGTTTCCGCTCATTACCAACACGGCCTCGCAGCTGTTCGTCATCTTCCTGGGTCTGGTGCTTGCCTACTGGCTTGCCTGCGATTATCCCCGCATGCACCACGAGGTCTGCACCATCATCGGACAGGAAAAAGAGACCTCGTACCGCTTTATGGTTGCCATCCTTTCACGCTCGGTCGGCGGCTATATGCGCGGCATGGTCGTGACGTCCATCTGCGGTGGCTTTTTGGCTTTTATCGGCTTTACGCTCATTGGCCATCCATACGCAGCGCTCATGGCCATCTTTACCGGCATTATGCACTTGGTTCCGGTTGTCGGTCCCTGGGTGAGCGCGGCGATCGCCACGGTGCTCGGTTTTATGTTCAGCCCTATGCTGGCGTTATGGACGCTTGTCGTGACCATGGTGGCTCAAAACGTCACCGATAATGTCATTTCGCCCAAGGTCATGCAGAGCTCGGTGCAGGTGCATCCCGTCATGAGCCTTACGGCCCTCGTTATCGGTTCGGCACTCATGGGTCCCATCGGCATGGTTATCGCTATTCCGCTGTGCGCGGCCCTTAAGGGCATTTTCGTCTACTACTTTGAGAACGAGACCGGCCGTCAGCTCGTGGCATACGACGGCGCCGTGTTTAAGGGCACTCCGTATCGCGATACCGAGGGTAACCCAGTTGCCGCCTACGACGCGCTTGGCGACGATACGTTCATCTACGAGTCCGAGCTCATCGGCAACGAAACAGCACCCGAGGCCAAGGCCATGCCCAAGCCCGAGCTCGATAATCCCTGGATCAAGCTCTCGGGGCTTCAGCCCGACGCGACAGGCTTTTTCAAGAACCCCTTCGCCAAGGATGACGATTCCAATACGGACGACGACACCAAAACCGGCATCGACGGCTCCATGGACGATTCGGATTCCAAATAGGCCCTGTTAGCGTTTCTTGATGTTGTAAATAACAATAAACGCGATCAAAGCGATTGATAAGGGGCCAGCCACATAGAAAAAGATGGCGTCAATTGCGCTTAGGGTGTAATACGCTTTATCGCCAGATGTTACTGCGTACAATGCGTAGCCAAATCTCGGCTGGTTCACATACCAGCTCGAGTAAGCGAAGATTGCTAAAAGGGCTACTGAGGTCAGTGCATTCACGACAAACCGTTTGCTATTCATCGATCGCTCCTTCCGGACGATTCTTATATGAAATTATACCGAAATCATTTTTTTCAAAGTATTTGACAGACCTAAATAACGTGCACTTTCGCTGGAGGGTCGCTGTTTGGCGGCCCTCTTTTTTGCACAGGCGCGGTGGGATGGTAATATCGTTACGTTTGAACTGTTTCGATATGAAACCGAGGAGATTCCCTCTATGAGTGCTGACTACCCGTCAATGACTACGGCCGAGATTCGCTCCAAGTTCCTCAACTTCTTTGAGGAGCGCGGTCTTAAGCTCTATCCTTCTTCGTCCCTCGTCCCCGACGATCCTTCGCTGCTGCTTGCCAACGCCGGCATGAACCAGTTTAAGGAGTACTACCAGGGCAAGAAGACCATGAAGGAGATCGGCGCGATCTCCTGCCAGAAGTGTGTCCGCACCAACGACATCGACTGCATCGGCGAGGACGGCCGTCACCTGTCCTTCTTTGAGATGCTCGGCGACTTCTCCTTTGGCGGCGTCTCCAAGCAGCAGGCCTGCGCTTGGGCCTTTGAGCTCATCACCAAGGAGTTCAAGCTGCCGCTCGACCGCCTGTACTTCACCGTCTTTACCGAGGACGACGAGACTCACGACGTGTGGCGCTCTCTGGGCGTTGCCGAGGATCACATCTCCCGCCTGGGCGAGGACGACAACTTCTGGGCCGCTGGCCCCACCGGCCCCTGCGGTCCGTGCTCCGAGATCTACTTTGACATGGGCGAGGAGGTCGGTTGCGGCAGCCCCGACTGCAAGCCTGGCTGCGACTGCGACCGCTTCCTTGAGTTCTGGAACCTCGTGTTTACCCAGTACGACCGCCAGGAGGACGGCTCCATGCCGGAGCTGCCGCACCGCAACCTCGATACGGGCATGGGTCTGGAGCGCATGGCCGCCATCATGCAGCACAAGACCGCTAACTACGACGGCGATCTGATGCAGCACCTCATCAAACTCGGCGAGGAGATCAGCGGCAAGACCTATGACGCCGACGATTACTCCGGCGCCAGCCGCTCCCTGCGCATCATCGCCGACCACTCCCGTGCCGTCGACTTTATGATCTCGGACGGCATCCTGCCCGGTAACGAGGGCCGCGAGTACGTCCTGCGCCGCCTGCTCCGTCGTGCCGTGTTCCACGGTCGTCTGCTGGGCATCGAGGGCGCCTTCCTGACCAAGTTTATCGACGAGGTCAACGCTCAGATGGGCGAGGCTTATCCCGAGCTGCTCAAGAACGTCGCGCTCGTTAAGGGCATCGTCGCCTCCGAGGAGGAGCGTTTCTCAACGACGCTCGACAACGGCCGCGTTTACCTGGACGAGGCCCTGGCCGCGCTCGCCGACGGCGCTGTCCTTCCGGGCGATGTTGCCTTTAAGCTTCACGACACCTTTGGTTTCCCCATTGACCTGACTGTCGAGATCGCCGGCACCGCCGGTCACGACGTCGACATGGATGGCTTTACCGCTTGCATGGAGGACCAGAAGGCCCGCGCCCGCGCCAACGCCAAGGGCGATGCCTGGGGTAGCTTTAACGACGTGTGGGTCGAGCTTTCCGACAAGGTTGCCGCGACCGAGTTCGACGGCTATGACAACGACGTCATCGATGGCGCCAAGGTTGTCGCCATCGTGAGCAACGGCGAGTCCGTCGAGTCCGTTGCCGCCGGCGAGGACGTCGAGGTCGTGCTCGACCGCACCCCGTTCTATGCCGAGATGGGTGGCCAGCAGGGCGACGCCGGCGAGCTTTCCGCCGAGGGCGTTGCGCTGACCATTTCCGATACCAAGAACCACAACGGCCTGTATGCCCACGTCGCCCACGTCGCCGAGGGCACGCTGACCGTCGGTGCTACCGTGACCGCCGCGCTCGACGCCGAGCGCCGTGGCTTCCTGCGTCGCAACCACACCGCCACGCACCTGCTCGACGCCGCGCTTAAGCAGGTCCTGGGCGAGCATGTCTCCCAGGCTGGCTCGTTGGTGACGCCCGAGCACCTGCGCTTTGACTTCACCCACTTCGAGGCCCTGTCCTCCGAGCAGCTCAAGGCTGTCGAGGACCTGGTCAACCAGCAGATCTTCGCTTCCAAGCCGGTTGTGACCCGCGTCATGGGCATCGACGAGGCCAAGGCCGCCGGTGCTGTCGCCCTCTTTGGCGAGAAGTACGGCGACGTCGTCCGCGTTGTCTCCGTGGGCGCCGAGGACCAGCCGTTCTCCCGCGAGCTCTGCGGTGGCACGCATGCCGCCAACACCGCCGAGATCGGTCTGTTCAAGATCATCTCCGAGTCTTCCACGGGCTCGAACGTCCGCCGTATCGAGGCCGTGACCTCCAAGGGCGCTCTCGACTACATGGCCGACCGCCTGGCGCTCGTTGACGCCGCTGCCGCTGCGCTCAAGTGCCGCGTTGACGAGGTTCCCGCCCGCGTGGAGAACCTGCAGGCCGAGCTGCGCGAGACGTCCAATAAGCTTAAGAAGGCTCTGACCGGTGGCTCCTCCGATGCTATCTCCAGCGCCATCGAGGGCGCCGTCGAGCTCGACGGCTACAAGCTCGTCGTCGCTGAGCTCCAGGGCCTTGAGGCTGCTGACCTGCGAAACGTCTGGGATACCGTGCACCAGAAGGTTGCCGGCCCCGTCGCCTGCGTCGTTGCCAGCGTGACCGAGAAGGGCACCCCGGCTCTGCTCGCCGCTGGCTCCGATGACGCCGTGAAGGCCGGTTTCCACGCCGGTAACGTGATCAAGCAGATCGCGGGCCTGGTCGATGGTCGCGGTGGCGGTCGTCCCAACATGGCCCAGGCCGGTGGCAAGAACGCCGCCGGTATCGCCGATGCCCTCGCGGCCGCCAAGACCGCGCTCGGCGCCTAAGAACATAAGTAGTCGCTGTGGTCGCGCTCGCACTGGACATAGGGGAGACCAGGATCGGCATTGCCGTCTCGAGCCGTGATGGCAAGATGGCAATGCCTGTCAAGGTGCTTCCGGCTGCCGAGGTCACTGGTATGGCAAAGACGTTTCGCTACCTGGTCGAGGACTATGAGCCCGATATCCTGGTGAGCGGACGTCCCTTGACCATGGCCGGTGAGCCCGGTCCCCAGGCCGAGCGCGTCGCCGCCGTGGCCCAAAAGATTGCCGACGAGCTCGAGCTTCCGCTGGAGTTTGAGGACGAGCGTCTGTCCTCGCAGGAGGCCAAGAGAATCCTGCGCGAGCAGGGGCTCAACGAAAAGCAGATGAGGGGCAAGATTGACATGATCGCCGCCAGCCTGTTCTTGCAGACATGGCTCGATCGTAAAAACGAGGAGGTTTCGCATGCCTAGCGCTTCCGATCCGCGCCAGCAGAATCGCCATGGGCAGCCTACGCCGCGCCCTGCCCAGCCTGGCCAGCGTCCGGCACAGCCGACCCAGCGCGCAGCTCAGTCTGCCGCGCGTCCGGTGCAGTCCTCCTCTCGTTCGGCCCAACCTGTTCAACGGACGGGTCAGCAGCCTTCTGCTCGTTCGGTTCAGCATCCGGCTTCTCACGCGGCTCAGCGGCCCACTGCTCGTTCGGCTCAGCCCGCAGGCGGTACTCGCTTTAAGCAGCAGGCACCTACCCAGAGAACGCAGGCCCCCCAATCGCATTCGCATCACGCTCGCGGCTCGCATGGCGTTGCTCCGGCGACCCGCTCGAGCTACAACACGCATGCTCGTCGCGGTGCCCAAAAGAAAAGCTCCCTGGTGCCTATGATTGTCGGCGTCGTGGTGGCCGTAATCGCGCTTGCTGCTATCGCTTTCTTTGTCGTGCCTGCCGTCAAGGGCTTCTTTACCGGTGAGGATACGAAGGTCACGGCTGGTCAGCAGGTTACGGTGACCATTCCCGACGGTGCTTCGGGCGATACGATCGCCTCGATTCTCTCCGAGAACCATATCGTCGAAAATCCTAAGGATTACTACGCGGCGGTGAAAAAGCTCAACGCCGATATGTCGCTTAAGCCTGGCACCTACTCGTTCTCCACGCTCATGGATGCGACCAAGGTCGTCCAGCAGCTCATGGAAGGCCCCAACGCGGGCTCCAATGCGCTGACTATCCCTGAGGGCCTGACGGTCGATCAAGCCGCGGACCGTGTGGCCCAGGCCTACGACAGCATCTCTAAGGAAGACTTCCTCAATCAGGCCAAGGCCTCTAACTACGTGGACGACTATAGCTTCCTTAAGGGCGCCGCCAACGATTCGCTCGAGGGTTTCTTGTTCCCCAAGACCTATTCGTTGGGTGATTCGCCGACGGCCGATGATGTGATTCGCGCCATGCTCGATCAGTTTAAGACCGAGTACAAGTCGCTTGACTTTGCGAGCTGCGAGGCCAAGATCAAGGAGCGCTACGGTGTGGAGATGTCCGACTACGACATCGTTAACTTGGCCTCTATCGTTGAGCGCGAGGGCCTCAACGCCGATCAACGTGCGCACGTGGCCTCGGTCTTCTACAACCGGCTTGCCGGCAAGCTCGACGGTCTGCGCTATCTCAACAGCGATGCGACCATGATGTATGTCACCGGTGGCGAGGTTACCGCCGACGACCTGCAGAGCGATAGCCCGTATAACACCTATAAGCACGAGGGCCTGCCACCCACGCCCATCTGCTCTCCGTCGCTCGAGGCGCTCAAGGCCACGCTTGAGCCGACCGACTCCGATGACCTGTATTTCTACATTACGCAGGACGAGGAGTACTTCTCGCAAACCTACGAAGAGCATCAACAGTCTTGGAATTAGCATGAGGATTTTTAGCCCCAAACGATACGTTGCCTCGGTCGATCGCGTCGACCTTGATACCCTGTGGGCCGACGGCAAACGCGCCATTCTGCTCGATCGCGATAACACTCTGGTGCCGCGCGACACCGAGCAGGTTCCCACTGCGGTTTCCGCTTGGCTCGACGCCGCCCGCGCCAAAGGCTTTAAGCTGTGCATGGTGTCCAACAACTGGCATCGCAACCAGGTCATGAGCTCTGCACGCGAGCTGGGACTCGAGGCCATTAGCCACGCCATGAAGCCGGCGCCGTTTGCCCTCAAGGCGGGTGTTAAGCGCCTCGGCGCCACGGCCGACGAGGCGGTACTGATCGGCGATCAGCTGTACACAGACGTGTGGAGCGGTAATTTCGCCGGTGTCGATACCATCTTGGTAAAGCCGCAGGCGACCCAGGACCTGTGGTATACGCAGATCTTCCGTATCTTTGAGCGCCGGGCCCTTCGCGACCTTCCCTGCGAGGAATAGGTCTCGCTATGTCCCAGCACACCAAACACGGCTGCGACCATATCTTCTTTATCGGCTTTTTGGGCGCGGGCAAATCGACGCTTGCGCGTAACGTCGGCACTATGTTCAAGCGTCGTTTTATCGATACCGACCGCCTGGTCGTGCGCCGTTGCGGCAAGTCGGTAACCGAGATTTTTGAGACCGAGGGCGAGGATCGTTTTCGCGAGCTCGAGACCTCGGCACTCCGTTCGCTTCAAAGCGAGCGCAGCCTGCTGGTGTCGTGCGGGGGTGGCATCGTCGAGACGCCGGTGAACATTAAACTGATGCACGAGATGGGTACATGCGTGTACCTCGAAGGCGACTTTGAGGACTCGATGCGCCAGATTCGACGGTCCGATACCCGACCCGATTTTCGTTCGCCCGAGCATGCTGCGCGCCTGTTTGAGCATCGCCGTCCGCTGTATCGCCAGGCCGCCGATATTACCCTTGATATTCGCAACAAGTCCTTCGAGGACGTTTCCTACCTTTGTGCCGAGATGCTTTTGGAGCGTGGACTGCTATGATTCGCCGTCAACTTATCAATTTCCAAAACCGCAGTGTCGATGTCCGCGTCGGATTGGGCGCGTTCGAGGAGCTGTCGCGCATGTTTGCCTCGGCTGTGGGCAAGCCTAAGCGCGCGATGGTGGTTTGGAATGGCGCCACATCCGAGCGTTTTGGCGAGGCTGTCGAGCATGCACTGGTTGACGCCGGTTTTGCTGTGTCGTTGCTCGTCCTCGAGGTTTCGCCTGCCGGTGCTACGCTGGCCGATGCCGATGCTGTCTTTGGTGCCCTGTCGGCTAACGGCATTACCTGCGACGATCTCGTTGTCGCCGTCGGCGACACGGCGACCTGCTCGGTCGTTTGCTGGTGTGCCAATCAGTGGTGCGGTCGCACCGAGTGCGCCTTGCTGCCGACGACGTTCGACGCCATGCTCACGGTCGCGACGACCATGAAGCCGCTTGTCGCATCGTCGGCGCATGCGCTTCCCGCTATCGCGTTCCGTCCCGAGCCGGGCTTGGTCGTGTGTGACCTCGACCTTGTTCGCGAGGCGGACCCCGAGGACCTCAAGCTCGGCTATGCGGTACTCGTTGGCACCATGCTTTCGAGCAGCAAGTCCCGCTGGAATCAGTTTACTGAGACCGTCCCCGAGATTCTCGGGGGCGAGGAGGTCGCGCTCGTCAATGCCGTTCAGTGGTCTCAGACTGCTCGCAAGGACGTACTGATGGCCACGAACCCGAGCGC
Source organism: uncultured Collinsella sp. (assembly GCA_900550835.1). Taxonomy (GTDB): domain Bacteria; phylum Actinomycetota; class Coriobacteriia; order Coriobacteriales; family Coriobacteriaceae; genus Collinsella. The sequence continues at coordinate 17,937 of URTP01000009.1, forward strand.
ACGCCATGCGCTCGATTTTGGCAAGACGGGGGAGCGCACCCTGCGCGTCTGCTTGGGCGATGCCGCTTCGCAGGTCCCTGCCTACCAGCTGTTGTCCGAGGGCATGCGCTTTGAGGCGCGCCTAGCACATGATGCCTGCGACTTCGATATCGATTACGTCTTTGAGGTCGATGACTGCTTGGAGGACTTTGGTATCGAGGAGCTTGCCTTCGATCTGGAGCCTGTCTCATATATCGAGGAGTTCCGCAGGCAGCAGTTTGTCCGCTCGAACCGCAGCATGTTGCCGCTGCCCGCGGCGCTCGGCGCCATTCGTCTAACGAGCGTTGAGGACGAGGTTCTTGAGCGCCATGCTCACGCCTACTTGGCTTCTCGCAAAGAACTTCTCTAAGATTTATTGACTTCCATCGTCTTTCGTATCATGTTGAGGGGCGGGTTTTAATCGATTGCGGATCGTATGCGATTCCGTCGTTCGGTTGAGACCCGTCCCGTCTTTATAGAGGCAACAAGAAAGGAATCTGCATGTCTGAGTTTGCTGCCGGTCCTGCCGGTCGTATCGAGCGTGTCCGTGCCCTGATGGCTGAGCGCGGCTACGACGCTATCGTGGTGCGCGACGAGGCCAATCTTCGTTGGCTTACGGGCGTGAAGGGCGTCTTCGATTACACCTTCGAGTTCCCGCACGCTGCGTTTGTTACGGCTGACCAGTGCCTGTTCCATACCGACTCGCGCTACCTCAACAGCTTTGAGGAGAACACGCCCGCCGGCAGCCCTTGGGTCTACGACATGGACGAGGGTACCATCCCCGGTTGGGTCGCCGGCAAGATCGCGGCCAACAAGTGCCGCGTCTGCGCTGTCGAAGACGACATGCAGATCAACTTCTACCAGGGCATTCAGCGTGGTCTGGAGGATCGTTCCGTCGCCTGCATGCTGCCGCTGATGCATGACGACATTCGCAAGATGCGCGCCATTAAGGACGCCGAGGAGATCGAGCTCATGCGCCATGCGCAGTCAATCACCGATGCCGCCTTCCAGCATATGCTCGGCTTTATTAAGCCCGGCATGACCGAGAAGCAGGTTCGCAATGAGCTCGAGAACTTTATGTTCGCCAATGGCGCCGACAGCCTGGCCTTTGGCTCCATCGTGGCGAGCGGCCCCAATACCGCCAATCCGCATGCCGTCCCGAGCGACCGCGTGATCGAGAAGGGCGACTTCGTCCTTATGGATTACGGCGCGGGCTACTGCGACTATCGTTCCGACATGACGCGCACCGTCGTGATGGGCGAGCCTACCCAGGAGCAGCTCGACCTCTATGCGCTCGTGCGCCGTACGCACGAGGAGTGCGTCGCCGCCATCCATCCGGGCGTCGAGGGCAACGACATTTTCAAGCTTTCCAAGAAGATCATCGGCGATGCCGGTTATGGCGATTACTACAACCATGGTCTGGGCCACGGCGTGGGCATTGACATCCATGAGCTGCCCAACTTCAACCGCAGCAAGAACATCATCGAGGTCGGCTCGGTTATCACCATGGAGCCTGGCGTGTACCTGCCCGGCGTGGGCGGCGTGCGTCTGGAGGACTACGGCGTGGTCACCGAGAACGGCTACGAGCCCTTCACCAAGACACCGCATGACCTTCACGTCATCGATTGCTAGTCTACTTCGGTAGATAGTTTGGGGCGGGGCGTCTGGATCGATTCGGACGCCCCGCGTTCTCTTTTTATGCGCTCGCCGCAGGCGCCGTCTGCAAGTGTATAATTTCGCTCGTATGTAATTTGGACGCTTGTGCGTTCTGCCCATAACAAGAAAGGTCGCTATGCCTACCATTTCTACCGCCGACTTCAAGAACGGCCTCGGTCTCCGTATTAAGGACAAGGTCTACACCATTGTCGAGTTCCAGCATGTCAAGCCCGGCAAGGGCGGCGCGTTTGTGCGCTACAAGACCCGCGACATCAAGAGCGGCCGCGTCGTCGAGAACACCTGCAACGCCGGCACCAAGTTCGAGAGCGTTATGCTCACCACCCGTGAGTTCCAGTACCTCTACAACGATGGCACCGACTACATCTTCATGGACAATGAGACCTATGAGCAGGTTCCTGTTCCCGAGGACATGGTGGGCGAGAACTCCAAGTGGCTGCGCGAGAACGACATTTGCCAGCTTCTCTTCGCCGACGATGAGCTCATGGGCGTGACTCCGCCGATGTTCATCGAGACCACCATCGTCCAGACTGACCCGGGCTTTAAGGGCGACACTGTCCAGGGTTCCACCAAGCCGGCCACGATCGACACCGGCGCCGTCATCCAGGTCCCCATGTACCTCAACGAGGGCGAGGTCATCAAGGTTGACACCCGCGACGGCAAGTTCGTCTCCCGCGTCTAGCAACCAACTCTTCTAGGAGGACTCATGCCCCAGGAAATCAAGATTGACGGCATCGGCATTTCGCCCGATGTTCTGACCGCCATCGTCTCGCGCGCCGTGTCGGATGTCGAGGGCATCGCCTCCGTTGGCGTCAAGGACCTTGCCACCAACCTTGTCTCCATGATGCTCTCGTCCAAGGCCCCGGCTTCCGAGCCGGCGGTCGAGGCCGAGGTCGTCGGCGACAAGCTCGCACTCACCGTGCGCGTTGTGGTGTTCTTTGGCTATCCGTTCAAGAAACTCGCCGAGGCCGTTCGCGCCGCTGTAGTCGCCGCCATCGATGCCCAGGTGGGTGTCGAGGTCGAGCGCGTTGACGTTTGCATCGACGGCCTCGTTTTCCCCAAGGAGTAACCTTTGAGCCTTAAGGTTTATCGCGGGCGTACGCTTGCCCGCAGTCAGGCGCTGCAGCTGCTGTTCCAGGCCGAGGCCACGGACAGCCCGCTCGAGCGCGTCCTCGAGGGCGATTTCCTGATCTCGAAGGGCCCCCTCGACCCCTATGCGCTGGAGCTGTGCCGCGGTGCCTACGAGCATATCGATCGCATCGACTGTGCCCTGCGCGCCGTCGCCAAGAACTGGGATCTTATGCGCATGCCCGGCGCCGACCGCAATCTGCTGCGTATCGCCGTCTACGAGATGCGCTTCCTCACCGACGAAGAGGTCTCGGACGCTATCGTGATCAACGAGGCCGTCGAACTTGCCAAGGCCTATGGCACCGACCAGTCCGCGTCGTTCGTCAACGGCGTGCTGGGCAAGATCGCGCGCAGCGAGGAGTTGCCGGGCGAGGACCTGTACCAGGAACTGCTGGCCGAGGATCGCGCTCGCGAGGAGGCCCAGGCTGCTGAGGCTGCCGCCAAGGTCGCTGCCGCTCAGGCTACCGCCGGTGTACTTGCCGAGGATGTGGACGCTGCTGAGGCCGTCGAGGCCGACTCCGTCGAGGAGTAGCCATGCCAGAGGGTTCTGTCCGCAACTTTGACGAGATTTCGGACCGTCTGGACCAGATCATCGCTACCGTTCGCTCCAAGGATACGTCCTTGGAGCGTTCACTCGATCTGTTTGACGAAGCGATTGAGCTGGGCTCCCGCGCGGTCGATATGGTCGACAAGTTTGAGCTGACGCCGCGTGAGGCCGATAAGCTCGAGCAGGAATACGATGAGGATGCGGCAAACGAATCCCAGGATAGCTAGGCCGCATCTCCGGATACGAATGGTTGATGGCATTCATGAAACGCGTGCGTCTTGATGACGAACTGATTTCACAGGGCATCTGCGCCGATCGCGCGGATGCCCTTCGCACTCTTATGGCCGGATTGGTCTCGAGTGGCGGCGAGCGCTTGACTTCGCCGGGCCTTAAGGTGATTCCGGGTCTGCCACTGCACGTGAAGGGGCGCATTCCCTATGTTGGCCGCGGCGGTCTTAAGCTCGAAGGCGCGCTTGATGCGTTTGGCATCAATCCGACGGGCCTTAGCTGTCTGGATGTGGGCTGCTCTACCGGCGGCTTTACCGATTGCCTGCTCAAGCGCGGAGCTGCGACCGTTGTCTCGGTGGACGTGGGTCGCGCCCAGTTCGATTGGTCGTTGCGTCAGGATGATCGCGTGACGCTGCATGAGCGCACAAACGTGACGCAGCTGCCTGAGCTTGGCTATGCCGGTGCCATCGACCTGGCTGTATGTGATGTCTCGTTTACCGGCATCGCGAATATCATCGACGCCGTGCTGGCGTGCCTGAAGCCTTCGGGTTCGTTCTGCACGCTCGTAAAGCCCCAGTTTGAGGCGCCGGCTGCGCTGGTGGGCGAGCGCGGTATCGTGACCGACCCCGCCGTCCGCCGCGATACGCTCGTGGCGGCGATTGAGCTTTTTGCCGCCAAGGGCCTGTTCCCGCTTGACGTGTGCGTGTCGCCCATCCATGGCGCTAAGGGCAACGTTGAGTTTTTCCTGTACGGCACAAGGTTTGCCCCTGGTGAACGCACCGACGATGAGCTGCAATCCCAGGTATCGGCTTTGAGCGAGAAAGCTGCAACGCTATGAAGGTCTTTCTGGTTCCCAATTACTACAAGCAAGAGGCGGTCGAGAGCGGCCTGATGCTCGAGCTTTGGCTTTCGCGCCAGGGCTACGAGGTCGCATGGGCTGCCGACCAGCGATCGAAGATTCAAAGCACGCCTGATATTGATGGCTCAGATCTGGTCATTACGCTCGGCGGCGACGGTACGTTGCTGCGCGCTGCCCGCATCCTCAACCATCGCGAGATTCCTATCCTTGGTCTTTCCTATGGTCACCTGGGCTTTTTAACTGCTGCGAGCCCCGAGGAGCGCGACATTCTGCAGGTCGTGAGCGATGCTCTGTCCGGTGAGCTGCACGTGAGCCGCCGCGCCACCATCGCCGCGGATATCGTGTCCGTGCGCGACGATGGCACGAAGGATGTCGTGCGCACGTTTGCCCTCAACGATATGGCACTTACGCGCGGCCCCCTGTCCGATATGGTTGAGTTTGACATCACGGTGTCCGGCCATCATATCGATCGCCTGCGCGGCGACGGTGTCGTCGTTTCGACGGCGACCGGCCCCACCGGCCATGCGCTTTCCGCCGGCGGTCCCATTGTCAGCCCCGATTACACGGGTATGGTCTGTGTGCCCATCGCCCCGCATACCATTCAGGCTCGCGCTTTTTTGACCTCGCCGAGTGATGTCGTCGAGATCCTTATGTCTGATGACCGTCCGAGTGTTCCGGCGATCGCTATCGATGGACAGTTTATTACCTGCGATGGCACCGTTGAGAGCGTGGCGGTGCGTCGCGGTCCCGGAGATGTGCTGCTTCTCGATTACGGTCCCGAGAGCTTCTATAACTCCGTGAGCCGCGTGTTCTACGGAGTGCGTCATGATCGATGAGCTGCAGGTTTCCAACATTGCACTCATTCGCGAGGCGACGTTGGTTCCGAGTGCGGGCCTAACGGTTTTGACCGGCGAGACCGGCGCCGGCAAGACCGCGCTGCTCTCGGCCCTCAAGCTTATTTTGGGCGAGCGCGCGGATTCGTCGACGGTGCGCGAGGGCGAGGCGCTGGCGAGCGTCGAGGCGCGCCTGTTCGACGGTCCGCACGACACGGAGGGGTTCACCGTACAGCGTAGCCTTTCTGCCGAGGGCCGCAGCCGCGTGAAGATTGACGGTCGCATTGCCAGCGTGCGCGAGCTTTCCGAGCGCGTCGGCGTGATGATGGATCTGTGCGGCCAGCATGAACATCAGCGCCTGCTCGATCCGGCACATCATGTTGCCATGGTCGATGCCTGGGCTGGTCGCTCTGCGCTCGAGGCGCTGGAAAAGTACCGTGTCTGCTTTAAGGCGTCGCGTGCGGCTGCCAAGGAGGTCCGTCGCGTAGAGGAGGCGTCGCGAGCGCAGGGGAGTCGCGTCGAGGAGGCGCGCTTCGCCCTGGAGCGTATCGCCGAGGTTGACCCCAAGCCGGGTGAGTATGAGGAGCTCGAGGAGCTGCTGCCGCGCTCCGAGCATGCCGAGGTGCTGGTGGCGACGGCCAACGATGCCCATGCATCGCTTACTTCCGAAGGGGGAGCGCTCGATGCCGTGAACGGCGCCGTGGCAGAACTGTCGCGCATGGCTACCGTCGATCGCAAACTGGGCGACATTGCCGATGCGCTTTCGGATGCCTGCATCTCCCTTGAGGATAGCGCGAACGAGCTTCGTGCCTATCGCGATGGCGTCGCCTTCGACCCGCGCGAGCTCGCTCGCATGCGTGAGCGGTATTCCGACCTCAAGGGCCTGTTGCGTCAGTGGGGTCCCACCATGGACGATGTTTTTGCCATGCGCGATCGCTCGCAAGAGCTGCTGTCCCTGGTCGATGATGGCGATGAACAGATCAAAAAGGCGCGTGAGGCACTCGGGAGCGCCGAGCGCGAGCTGTTCGCTGCCGCCAAGGCACTCAAGCGTGCGCGTAATACCGCTGCTCCGCGTTTTTGTCACGAGGTTGGCCGCCAAATGGCGCGCCTGGAGATGGGCGGCGCCGAGCTCGTTTGGGAGTCGCGTGATCTTCCACGCGCCGAGTGGACGCCGGCGGGTCCTTCAAGCTACGAGCTTTTGTATCGCAGCGGTGTCGGCTTGACGCCGCGTCCCCTGCGCCGCATTGCCTCGGGCGGCGAGCTCAGCCGCGTCATGCTGGCGAGCAAGGTGGTCTTGGGTAATGCTGACGGCGTCGACACACTGGTATTTGACGAGGTCGATGCCGGTGTCGGCGGCTCCACGGCTCGTGCTCTTGCTGGTGTGCTGGCCGATCTTGCCGCTACGCATCAAGTGATTGTCGTAACCCACTTGGCGCAAGTCGCCGTCATGGCCGACAAGCATTATGTTGTCAGCAAGGAGCCGGGCGATGTTCCCCAGACGCATTTGGACGAGGTAACCGGCGAAGCGCGTACCGCCGAGATTGCCCGCATGTTGAGCGGCGATCAGTCCGAGGCAAGCTTGGCCCACGCAAAGCAGATGCTCGAAGAAGTTCGAGGCTAGGTCGTATCAGCGGTGTTGGTGGGACAAAATAGACTGAAATTTTTTGTCCCACTACGCGTTTTACTCAACGACCTTGTCCGGCTGGATGAGCTCCTCGTAGTAGCTGATATGTTCGCGAGCGTCTTCAATCTCGGGCAGCAGGAAGTTGTAGATAACTTCGATGATCATCGTGGCGCTGATCTTGGAGAACGCAAAGTCACCCGTCGTCAGCAGCGCCTCGTGGTTGACGGTATTAAAAGTGTAGTCTGCCAGGCGCGCGAGTGGAGACTTGCTGTCGCTGCTGATGACGACTACGGTGGCACCGCAGTCGCGAGCTGCTTTTGCCATGCGATTCAGTCGGCGCGATTTGCCGGAGTTTGAGATGAGCACGATGACGTCACCGGGGCGCAACGTGAGTGCAAAGCCGATTGATGTCTCGCTAATGGTGCTCGCCATGCAGCGCAGGCCCAGCTGCGAAAACTTAAACGTCGCATCGAGCGCGACTGCGTTCGTATTGCCCACAGCCGCAAACTCAATAACCCCTGCATACTTAAGGGCATGTACAACAGCCGCCAGCGTATCGTGGTCGATCCCGTCGATGGTCGCATTAAGCTCGCTCACCTTTGCAGCCAGGATGTTCTTAAGGCTCTGCTCCATGTTGTCGAGCGAGACTTCGTCAGTCAGGCCCTCGTTGCGCTGACTCTCCAAGTCGCGCGCCAACGAAAACTGAAAGCTGCGGAAGCTGCCAAAGCCCAGCTTGCGGCAGAAGCGCGAAACCGTCGCCTCGGACGTGGCGGCGGCTCGTGAGAGCTGGGCGGCCGTCAGGCGCGGCGCCTCGGACTGGTGCTCCAATATATAGTCGACAATGCGCTGCTCGGACTCGCTGTATCCCTGGTGGGTACTAATGAGGGAAAGTGCGCTCTTGCTACTATCGGTCATGGATGGCTCCTGGTTGGCATGAAAAATGGACTCGTTTGTAATGTCATAGTATAGGGGGATTTTCAATTACAAGATACACCTTGCCGTTTCAAGTGTTGATGGTAAACTTTCATTTACCGTTTACGGTTATGAAAGAACCTTTCACCGGAGAATTGCGCCTTGTCTCTTCTCACGCGGACGGTAGGTTGGTATCTTTCAGTTGTGGAAAAGCGCGCAAGGACGCGCGTGTAGGGGAGCGCCTGCGGGCGCAGTACTCAAGAAGGAGGGACACATGGCTAAGTTTGACATCATCGCCGCCACCGGTTGCCCGACCGGTATCGCGCACACCTTCATGGCGAAGGAGGCGCTAGAGAAGGCAGCTGCCGAGCGCGGTCTGACCATTAAGGTCGAGACCCATGGCCAGGTCGGTGTCGAGAACGAGCTCACCAAGAGCGAGATCGCTGGCGCCAAGGCCGTTGTCGTCGCAGCCGATAAGGATGTCCAGGCTGAGCGTTTCGCCGGCAAGCCCATGGTTTCCGTTGGTGTTTCCAAGGCCCTGTCTGTTGAGGCCGCCGGTAAGCTGATTGACCGCGCGCTCGCCGCCAAGAGCGACGGCACGGTTGCAGCCGCTGCCGATGTCGAGGACGAGGTCGAGGAGAAGGAGTCTATCGGCCACGTCATCTATAAGCACCTTATGAACGGCGTCAGCCATATGCTGGTCTTCGTCGTTGCCGGTGGTGTTCTGACCGCCGTCTCGTTCCTGTGGGGCATTACGTCTTTCGATTCGACTGCGTCTGACTACAACAGCTTTGCTGCGATGCTCAAGATCATCGGCGGCATCGCCATGAACCTCATGGTTCCGGTGCTTTCCGCCTACATCGCCGAATCCATCGGCAAGCGTCCTGCGCTCGTCCCCGGTTTTGTTGCCGGTATGATCGCCATCCAGGGCCTGCCTGTTAACGCCGAGACCGGTATGATCGACGCCGGTGGCGCCGGCGTGGGTTTCGGCTTCCTGGGCGGCATCGTCGGCGGCTTCCTCGCCGGCTATGTCATCCTGCTGCTCGAGAAGGTCTTTGCCGGTCTGCCCAAGAACCTGGACGGCCTCAAGGCCATCTTCCTGTACCCGCTGTTCTCGACGGCTATCGTCGGCCTGGTCATGCTCGGTATTTCCGGCCCCATGGCTGCCATCAACACCGCCATGATGGACTTCCTCAAGGGCCTGTCCGCCTCTGGCGCCGTTGTCCTGGGTCTTGCCATCGGCTGCATGTGCGCCTTTGACATGGGTGGCCCGGTCAACAAGGCTGCTTACGTCACCGGTACCGCTATGCTCACCGAGGCACTGGCTGCTGGCGTTGGCACCGATACCTACAACTTCGGCACCAACTTCATGGCTGCCGTCTCCGCCGCTTGCATCGTTCCGCCGCTGATCACCACCTTCGCCGTCGTTGTCGGCAAGAAGTACTTCAGCCAGGAGGATCACGACGCCGGTATCGTCAACCTCATCCTTGGTTGCACCCACATCACCGAGGGCGCCATTCCGTTCATGACCAAGAACATCTGGCCCGTCATGCCCATCATGATGCTCGGTTCCTCTATCGCTTCGATCCTGACCATTATGTTCAACGTTCACGACCCGGCGCCTCACGGTGGCTTCCTGGTCCTGCCCGTTGTCGAGAACGGTCCGCTGTGGGTCCTCGCGATCCTCATCGGCGCTGTGGTCGGTGGCATCCTGTTCGTGGCCTTCAAGAAGTACGACTTCGAGAAGAACCAGAAGGCCGCTCCTGCAGCCAAGCCGGTTGAGGCTCCCAAGGCCGCTGCCGTCGAGGCCCCCAAGGCCGAGGCTGCCGACTTCGTGAAGGTCGAGAATGTCTTTGTCGCCGAGGACTTCGCTTCTCGTGACGAGGCTCTGAGCTTCGTTTCCAACCAGGCCGTCAAGGCCGGTATCGCCAGCGACGCCGACGCCGTCATGAACGCCTTCCTGGCCCGCGAGGCCGAGGGCACCACGGGCATGATGGAGGGCTTCGCCATCCCGCATGCCAAGTCCGACGCCATTACCGAGGCTGCCGTCATCGTCGTCAAGGACGAGTCCGGCGTGACCGGTTGGGACACCATGGACGGCGCTCCCGTCAACGTGGCTATCGCCCTGCTCATCCCCGGTGCCCAGGCCGGCACTACGCACCTCAAAATCCTGTCCAAGGTCGCCGAGGCGCTCATGGACGAGGACTTCCGTGCCACCGTCAAGGGTTCCACCGACGCCGCCGAGATCGCCAAGACGATCAACGCCCGCCTGGTCTAATTCCGCAGTACGCGAATAACATCGCCCCCTGTAACAAAGGCGAGGACTCCCTACGGGTCCTCGCCTTTTTTCATACCACCCGGCACTCAGGGACGTTCCTTTCCTGCCGGCACCCCG
>URTP01000010.1 GCA_900550835.1 uncultured Collinsella sp.
GGGCCGCGAGAGGACCGCGGCGATGCGGTCCTCGGTGGCGTCGAGCTTGCGCTCGATGTCGAGCGCGGCGACGTCCATCCGCGCGTCGACGACGCCGCGGATGAAGCCCGCGACCTCGTTGCCGTAGAGGTCGAGCTCCTCCGCGGCGAGCGCCGAGCGCAGGAGCGAGCGGATCTCGTCGCTGACGTTGGAGTTGTCGAGCTCCGCCCGCGTCTTGAGGGCGGTGTAGAGCTTGTGGTCGATTTTTACGCTGACATTTCTCGTTGTCATTTTTCCTTCTCCGTTAAAGAAAAGGCCGCCGCCTGTGTAGGCGGCGGCGCGTGGCGGATTAGTCGTCAATGTTTTCGATAGTCTGGTAGGTGAAGGTGTTGTTTGGGATAATTTTGAGGAAGCGGGCCGGGATTGCGGCGAAGATCCCGAGTTCCTGCCCCATGTCTTCAAGGCGACGCATATAACGATCGCAGAAGGTGTCATGCGCCTCACCGTAGCCGTCGACGATATAGGAACGTGCCGCGACCTTGATGAGTTCATCGTCGGGGATGCCGTAGAGCTCGTCAATGTCAGCGAGATACTCGATGGGGTCAAGCGGGCGTTCGGTCTGGCTAAAGACGATATAGGCCTGCGGAAGCCCATCGATTTTGTTCTTGAAGCGCAGAACCCAAGCGCTCTTTGCGGTCGCGATAGAGTCGAGGTTGAGGAAACGGGGGTCGTCGGCGGCACGGTAGGTGTAACGGCGGTTAGCGATATCGAAAACAAGAGGAAGGCCGTAGCCCTTCTGGACGATCTTGTTGCTGCTCTTGATGGTGCTCATGTGATACTCCTTGGGGTTGAGCGGGGCGCATTTGCGCCCCGCAGATTGCTATTCGGTGGCGGCGAAATGGTGGTACGCAGGCCAGTACGTCAGGTCGACGCGGCCGCCCGCGGCGCCGTTGCGGTTCTTTTTGATGTCGACATGGAGATCGCGGCTGCCGTTCTCGGCATCCTCGCGGTCGGTCATGATCGAGAGGATGATGTCCGCGTCGAACTCGAGCTTGGCGGTGCCACGGAAGCTGCCGTCTTTGCCGGTGATGGCGACGGCGATGACGGGGGTGCGCTCGTGATGCGCCATCTGTGCGAGGCCGAAGGACACGCGGTCGAGGATATCCGTCGTCGAGAATGCCGGTGTGGACACGGTAACGAGCTGGGCGTAGTCGACAATCACCGCCGGCGGGATGCCATCGCGGATGGCGATGGCGTGCACTGCCTCGGTGAGGCACTCGATGCTGTGGCCGCGCACGTCGTCCATCGTGAGATCGTCAACGATGGTGAGGTTGTCTGAGATGGCGCGGACGGCCGCGACAGTGTCATCGACGACCTCACGCTTGCTCTCGTCGGCGAAGTCGGCCTCGGTGAGCGGTGTGCCACCGGGGATGAGACATGACGCGGCAGGAAGGATGCGACGGACGCAGGCCGCGCGGGCGATCTCGTAGCTGGCGATCACCACGTGACGGTGACGCGCCATGGAGAGGCCCATGTTCAAGATCAGGTCCGTCTTGCCGCCGCCGGCGACGCCGGTGAGGAGCACGAGCTCCTCACCGAGTCCGTTGAGCTCGGCGCTGAGCGGAGCGGGCTCGAAGGTAACGCGGCCGTCGGTACCAATGAAGACGGCATCGAGGCAGTCGAGCAGGGGACGGATGCCGCCGCGGAAGGCCGGGGGCACGGCGGGGGGATGGTTGGGGCTAGGCATCGTGGCTCTCCTTGTCGTTAATCGAGTTGACGTAAGCGATGAAGCTGGGCGCGTACACGCGGATATGGCGCATGGCCTTGATGCACGCGCCGGAGGCGTGCATCAACTTGTAAGCCGTAGGGCGGCTGACGCCCAGCTCCGCCATGACGCGATCGGTCGACCAATAAAGCGGGCCGTCACGATGGGCGACTTGATTGACCATGGCAGCTCCCTTCTATTCGTGGGTATAAGTGCTGTGCTCGAGCTGACTGTAGTTTCCCGTGATTGCTTCAGCGAAAAGAGGGGGTAACTCCGCGGACAACGTGATTGGATTATCTTTATGCAGCTAGATGGGACGACTGGACAATTTAAGGGTGACTTTGATGTCCGCGTCGAAGGCAGTCTTGCTGACGGATGCCTTGTGTTCGGCTTCCGTTCGACCGATTTGGATGCGCCGATATGGGCGAAGGGGGCGAGGCCGCTTAAAGATGCGGACGATTGGGATAAGTCGACAGGGATGTCTCAGCATAAGATTGCCGAAAGGGGAAGGCTTACTGTCGACGATGCGGATTGTTTCGTCGCCCTCGCGGACCTAGTCGACAACAAGCATAAAGAGAGGTATCCCGAGAGTGCCGATTGGCCGCCATATCTCTTGGCGGGGCCCGACGACGGCATGCGGATGATTCGCCATAAAGACGGGCAGTACTGTTTGCGCGACGACGGAAGCCTGCTACGGCTCGCGAAGCGCGTGGGGCCGCTCTTTGGGCTATATGGCGATCAAGTCGGTTATGTCGATGGAGATGTGGTCAGGGAGCCCATCGCGGAATGGGTTGCCGCTGCCGGCTTTGCTCTGTTCGCGAGCAGGCTTGTCGCGTTCCTCAAGGATGGGCGCGATGCGGTTCCTCTTCTTGACGATCTTCATTTCTCCGAAGCGATTGCATCCAAAGCCGACGGAAGCCAGTTTTCGATGTGGACGTGTTCTCATTTAATCGATGACGGGCTCACCCCTGCATATGCTGAACTCCTGGAACGCGCCTCGCAGGAATCCTTCTGGCTCGAGTCTGGCCATATCGCTACCACAGACATGGGGGCGCAAGTTGCCGTTCACGGGAGTGCCGTCATCGACCAAACCGATGGCGTTTCGCGTCTGATCGGGCTTAATGGGGCGGGCTCGTATATTACCTGCGAGTTGAAAACAGGGGACGGCATCACCAGGCTTAAAACCCAGATGGCAGCTGACTTTATTGACCCGAGGTTCGAAGCTGCGCCGTTCACGGATATCACGCCGCGTTTCATGATGGAAGACGAAAGGCTGGCCGAGATCGCAACGGCGCTGCTTCGCGGGATTCTCGATAGCACTATCGGCTGTCATGGCACTCATGCCGTGATGACGAGGTTGGTCGACAAGTGTGCTGCCGTGACCTATAACTCTACTCTGGAAAGGTTGTGGGCGGGGTTTGCCTCCCACCTTTCCCATGGAACAATCCGCATCTGTCCTTATTGCGGGCGTGCCTTCATTCCGGAGCCTAGCAATATGAAGTACTGCAAGCTCGATCCCGTGAAGGAGTGCAAGGTACGCAAAGACGAGGACGACAAGAACAGGAAGCGGAAGGCTCGCTCTCTGGTGGCTGAGGCGGTTAAGACCAACTGCAACGTTGGCGATATCGTTCGGGCGCGCGATTTAATTTACAAACAGCCCCTCGAGGGTATGTTTGAAATATCGGAGATCGATCGTGCGCTTGCATATCTCGCAGAAAGCAAGCGGAGTAATAACCTAAAAGCGATCAAGGGCGACGGATATCTCGTATGCTAATGCATGCTTACCCGTTCAGCAGGCGGCCGATGGTGTTACCGGCCTCGCGGGAACGCTCCTCGAAGGCATGGGCGTAGATGTTGAGCGTGGTCGAGGCAGACTTGTGGCCAAGCTGGGTCTGAACGGTCTTGACGTCCAGGCCCTCGGCAACGAGAAGGCTAGCGACGGTGTGCCGAAGCTCATGGACCGTTAGGCCCTGATAACCCTTTCCCCGCGTGAAGGTTCTCCCACCATAGGTTTTGGTGACGACGTCCTTCGTATATTCGCCCCATCCGTTGTCGATGCAGAAGTTGCGGAAGAACTTGTCAAAACCGTCGGGGTCAATCCTCTGCCCGTATTTTCCGTTAACGACCGGCATGAGGCTGTCCAGAGCCAAAGGCTCCATGGAATGCTTCAGGCGAAGGCCGTTGATATGCTCCAGGTTGAGGCGTTGGCTGTTTTTCCAGACAGCAAGAATTCGTGCCAGGGTATCGTCCATGCAGACGCGTCGGCCCGCTGAGCTCATTTTGGGATTACGAAGGACTTTGTCCTTTGCGTATTGGTTATAAAACGTAATGGTATTGCTGGCGAAATCAATATCACCCCAGCTTAGCCCCAGCATCTCTCCGCGACGGCAGCCCGTTCCGAGGATGATGAGGATCCCGACGTATTTTGCGTCCCCCTCTGTCTCAATTTTGCGTAGGATGGCCTTTCTGAACCGTCGGGCCTCAGAGAGGGTGAGGCTATTTCTTTTGTTCTCCTGAGGCGGTTTTGGAAAATCGACCATATCGGCGGGATTGCTGGGGATTTCCCCATCTCGGTATGCCTGTTTAAGCACCTGTCTTAGTTTGACATGGACCTTGTAGAGGCCGTTTTCTGAAAGGGGCCTTTCGTCTCCGCACCCTTCCGTCCATACTGCACGCCTTGCACGTTCTGCCGAATATGCATTGCGGATCCTCGAAGGAGTCAGGGATGTGAGTGCTACGCCACGGAATAGCCTTTCGATCTTTTTGATTTCCAAGGCCTCCCGGTCGTAGGCGAGGGGTGAGTTCAACTTATGTTGGGCGTGGAACTTGCTCGAATAGCTTGCGACTGTATTTTTCGACCCAGCTGCCTGCCCGCTTCGTATTCGACCCGGTAACGGGCAAGTTCCTTTTTGGCATCCGATTTAAGCCCGTGTATGGTTCGCTTGGGTGCACGCTTATATTTTCCACTGGCATCCTTTTCCGGAAGGTTAAAGGTGATGAGCCAGGTGTTGGGTTTGCGACCCTTTTCGATGGCCATAGGGCGTCTCCTGCTGACGGGGTTGATACGATACTCCCTGCCCGTGCCTTTAAAGGCACGGGCAGGGAGTATCGTATCCCGAATTGTGAAAGAAATTCACCCACAAGTGAAATTCTGCGGGTGAATTGCGGGTGAAACTTTTTGTAAATCAAAATAAAGCACAAGCAAAAATAACTCGCTACCTGCTATTTTCTTTTCTATAATTAGAATTCATTTACTATGATTAACAGTAATTACTCCGGGCTCATAACCCGGAGGTCGTAGGTTCAAATCCTGCCCCCGCGACCAAGAAATTGCAGCTCGTCGGCCTAGCCGGCGAGCTTTTTTGTTATTCCGGGACCGTATTTTCGGTCCAATTCTCGGCCTCTCAAACAAAATCTCGATCTGTAACATCTAGACCCGATTTGGGCGGCTAGGTGTTACAGATTGAGATGTTGAGTCCCCGCCTGGACGGTTTGTCTAAATCTGTAACATGAGGGACGGATTTTGCCGAGTTGTTGTTACAGATTGAGATTTTCTTGCAGGCGGGTCCCGTTTGTCTTGATTTGTAACATCTGGGGCCCATTTTGCCGAGTAACCGTTACAGATCTAGATCTTTCGGCAGGCTAGATTGGTTTGTCTCGATCTGTAACAGTAAAGGGGCAAAAGTGGGTCCAGATGTTACAGATCTAGATTGTTGAGGATGGGTCGAGAGGAATGTCTCGATCTGTAACATCTAGGGTCGTTTTTGGCCTGTAGATGTTACAGATTGAGATTTTCCGCCGGGACGGTTTCGGTTTGTCTCGATCTGTAACAGTTGCTCGGCAAAATAGGGTCTTACTGTTACAGATCGAGACAAACCGACGGGCCGCCCCGCCCCATCCACCTGCCGCTACCTGCTGTCTGCCGATTTCCGTTGCGCCACTGTGCTCCCATGCCATATCCTCTAGACAACTACGCGGCACCATCGCCGCCGCGCCTGTAAGAGAGGAATGTCCATGACCGCACCTGCATCCAAGCTGCTCCAGCCCATTACGGTTGGCCCCCTTGAGCTCAAAAACCGCATTATGTTCCCGCCGCTGACCACCGGCTACGAGGAGCGCGACGGTTCCATCGGCGAGCGCAGCCTGGCTTTTTACGAGCGCCTAGCCCGTGGCGGCGTGAGCTACATCGTCATCGGCGACGTCGCTCCCGTTATGACCGCGAGCCCCACGCCCAAGTTGGCGACCGACGCCCAGATCCCCACGTTTAAGGCGCTGGCCGACGCCGTTCACAAGCACGGCGCCAAGGTCGCGCTGCAGCTGTTCCACCCCGAGTACGACGTGCCCGGTGTCGGCCGCATGGTCATGGGTTCCATGGCCGCCGCCAAGGCTGCGCAGGAGGCTAAGGCCGCCGGCGACGAGGAGACCTTTGCCGCCAAGATGGCCGAGTCCAACGAGATCCGCAAGCAGGCCTACGCCAAGTTGCACCACGATATGCAGCACTTTGTGAACGAGGCGAGCGTAGAGCAGCTCACCCAGATCAAGGAGGCCATCGCCGCCTCGGCCGCTCGCGCGCAGCAGGCCGGCATTGACGCCATCGAGGTCCACGGCGACCGCTTGGTGGGTTCGCTATGTTCGGCCATCCTCAACAAGCGTACCGACGAGTACGGCGGTTCGTTCGAGAACCGCGTTCGCTATGCCGCCATTAAGGAGGCCGCGCCGCAGCTGATGGTGGAGTACAAACTGCCCGTGATCATGGAGAACCCCGACGGCACGCCGCGCGGCAAGGGTGGCCTGCAGCCCGACGAGGCCTGCGAGTTCGCCAAGCTGCTCGAGGGCGCGGGCATCGACATGATCCAGGTCGCGCAGGCCAACCACACCGGCAACATGGGCGACACCATTCCGCCCATGGGTGCCATGCCCTACAACTGGACGCTGCCGGTGGCCGAGCGCGTCAAGGCCCTGGTCTCCGTGCCGGTGGCCACCGTCGGCCGTGTTGTTTCGGTCGAGGCCGGCGAGAAGATTCTTGAGGACGGCGCGGCCGACATTATCGCCTATGGCCGCTCGCTCATGTGCGACCCCGACATTGCGCTGAAGGCCGCGACCGGCGAGCCCATCCGCGAGTGCCTCAACTGCAACAAGGGCTGCGTCGATGCGATTCAAAACCGCAAGTACATCTCGTGCGTGCTCAACGCCGAGAACGGCGACGAGGCGACCATCGCCATTAAGCCGGGCGAGGGCGACAAGAAGATCGCCGTGGTGGGCGGCGGTATTGCCGGCCTGGAGGCCGCACGCGTGGCGGCCAAGCGCGGCTACGACGTGACCGTCTATGAGGCGAGCGATCACTTGGGCGGCCAGATTGTGCTGGCGGCCGCGCCTCCGCGCAAGGATGAGATTATGCGCTCGGTCGAGTATTACGAGAAGATTCTGCCCGGCCTGGGCGTGAAGGTCGAGCTCAACCATGCCGCTACGGCCGAGGATCTCAACGCCGCCGACGCCGCGATTGTGGCCGTGGGCGCACACGACGTGGTCATCCCCGTTCCGGGTGCCGACTCGGACAAGGTCGTCTCGAGCTGGGACGTGCTGGCCGGCAAGGTGGAGCTCAGCGGGCGCGTCGCCGTCATTGGCGGTGGCCTGGTGGGCACCGAGACTGCCGAGTACCTGCTGCAGCACGGCTGCGAGGTGGCGATCGTCGAGATGCTCGACAAGATTGCCGCGGGCGAGTCCGAGACCATTCTGCCGCTGATCATGAGCGACTTCGCCGCCCACAACGTGGAACAGCACGTTAAGACCCGCCTGACCGCCGTTACCGACGAGGGCGTGGAGGCCGTGCACACCACCGAGGACGGCCCCGAGGAGCCGGTGAAGATCGCCTGCGATTACGTGGTGATGGCCGTGGGCTCCAAGGCCAACGCGTTTGACCTGGATGGCGTGACGGTGCCCGTGACCTGCGTGGGCGACTGCTCGGGCGAGCGCACCGCCGACATTGCGAGCGCCATTCGCACGGCGTATCACGCGGCCAACGAGCTGTAGTTAACTTCGCGGCCAGGCGGGGCGGTAGCACGGATCCGCCCCGCCCGACTGCGTCCCTGCGCACATAGACCATCAACCGGGGTGGGGCCTGCAAGAACAGCGGGCCCCACCCCGGTTTTGGTGCAGGGGGCAGATTAGTTTGCACCAAGTCCTTGGCATATGGGCGTGGCTGCTATTCGTAATCTTTAAGACATCATTAAGGCTTGCGCTGTGGAGCAAACCGCAGGTCAATGCTATTCTTTTACCTTATCGTATGGTGTTGTATTCTGCCTGAATTCTCTACCTGCGAACAACGGATAAACGCGACCGAGCGGAAAGGATGGCACGCCCGCTAGCAGGGCAAACGTAAACGATGAGTGGCATGGACCGACATAGCGAGCTCCAGCAGCACAAGACGGCGGCCGAGTACCGCCAAGCTGCCGACGAGCACGTGCGGACCCTCAAGGATTTCTGGAAGGATTTCCTGGTGAGCGGTCTGTTTGTGCTGGCCGCCATCGTCGCCATCTTTGCATGCCTGGCCTGGTTTGCCGCGAATAACCGAGTGAGTGCCACGGGGAGCACGATCGCGGCGAAGGGCCCGCGGTTTGTGCTCTCGGGAACGCAGGGCGGCACGGCGGGTAAGTACGACACTCAGGACAACTACGCGTCGGACAGTACAAGCCTTGCCGTGAACAATCTTTTCAACCTCAATAACATGAGCACCGATGGCGGTCTCTCTCCGGGGTCGGCCGGCCAGCTCCAGCTCAACGTCAGGCCGCTCTGCAATGACCTGCACGATATCACGGTGGAGATGACCTGGGAAATTTCTGTTCAGACGAGCGTTGCGGGCACGGGCGGCACTGCTGCGGATGCATCGAAAAACGAAGAGATCATCAACTCGCTTAAAGATTTGGTGCGCGGTCATATCCTGGTTTTTCAGGGCAAAGATGCCTCTGGCTTTTACTCGAATCCGCTGGTCCCCACGACCACCACGGTGACCCAGGACGGGGCCAGCGTCACCGTCATTACGCAGAGCTTTACCATCCCAAAGTCGAGCTTTTACGCTGCGGACTCAAATAGCACGACCGAAACCGTCACCAAAACCCTCTACTGGATTTGGCCGGAACAGTTCAAGAGCTATGTTCGCACGGGCAACGCCGGCTACGGTGGCAACCTTTTCGCTAACACAGGCGACGAGGGGGGATACACAACCCTCGTCGGCGACATCAACAATAACCACGCGCGCTATTTCCGCGCCGATAGCACGAGCGTGCCAGGTCAGGTGCCTAGCGCGGTTCCGCCTGTCGGAGCCGGCATGTCCTCTGCGGATGTGGAAACCTGCGCCAGCTACTACAACAACGCCGACGAGATTATCGGCAAGAACGTCAAGTACATTCGCGTGCGCTTCACCGCCAAGGAGGCGGATAAATAAATGGACGAGCAGCTTAATGCCCGCGAGCAGGGCGATATCAAACACAACGAAGGAGCGGCAAACCCCGGCGGCAACGGGTTCGGCTCGCACGGCGAAGCGCGTCCGGCTGGCCGCATCGAGCGCATCAAGGCTTGGGTGAGCGACCACCGTCGCGAATCCCTGGCCATCGTGGGTCTGGTGGCCGTGCTTCTCGTGTTGCTGGGATTGACGCTCGGATGGTTCGTCGATGCCAATCGCGGCTCCACCGTTGGCAAGATCAAGGAGCCGGCGGAGCTCAAAGTGCTGGGCCCCAACGCTACGGCAACAGAGCAGGTCGACCTGAGCTACAACCCCGAATACGGCGATACCAAGACCGGCAACACGGTGACGCTCAAGCGCCCGTTTTGCGTGCAGACGGGCGGCGACGGGTTTGAGCTGCAGCTTGCGAATACGACCAACATTATGGGTCTCACTATCGAGCTGTATAAAGCTGAGGATACGGGCCTAGGTGATGCTCCCGACGTGAGCGGCACTGCGGGCGGCAAGCCCTATAGCTGGAAAATGTATGAAACGGATCTGCTGAAGAGCTTCACGCCCATCGAAGACCCGGGCGAGGGCGCAAGCGACCCTACATTCAAGGACTATCAAAACGTCCAGCGCAACGCGCGCCCGCTCTACCGATACAAGAAATTCGGCAAAAGCGAACTCAACGCCAAGACGCTCGACGGCTCGACTGGCAACGACACGCTCAACTTTATCATCAAGCTTTCGTGGGACGAGAGCGCCAAAGAGACCGACGTGATCTATGTGATCGCGCGCAACACGAGCGGTATGTAGGAGAGGGGGCGCACATGGAGAAGCAAGGGAGGCAGCGGGATGCCGAGCGCGAGCAGCTGGCAAAAAGCAAAAGCCTAGTCAAGAATAAGCTGGTTGTGGCGGCAATCGCACTTGTTTGCGCCGTGGCGCTCGTGACGGGTGGTTACTTTACCTATTCCGCCTACACCGCCAACGGATTTCTAAAGTCCGTCGCCGCAACGGGCACCGCGCAGAGCCTGTTTGCGAGCGATTTGCTCACGGGCTATATGAGTGCGCCTAGCAACGACGACCTCGACCGTGCCCAGCGCTCCGTTACGGTGTATCCCAGCAGCGGACAGTGCAGCTTCACCTTTAGCATCTATAACTATTTGCTGAGCAACAGCAACTTCTGCAACGACAAAAACGTGACGTACACCTTGACGGTCGAGGGGCATGGGCTCGATGGCGCCACGTGGAGCTATGAACCCCAGCCCGGTAGCAGCGTCACGCTTCCGGAGAATCAGCCCACCAAGCACGACTACACCGTGACGTTCCCTGAGGACAAGTTGGGACATACCTACTTTGTGATTAGGGCGACGGTGGTTTCGGGCGATAGCCCCGGCACCGAGCTCACCTGTCTGGCGGCGAAAGTCGTGCCGTCAAAGAAGGCCGAGGTCAAGACCGCCGCGGTTGAGGGTGCGCTGGTTGACGAAACAGATGAAAATACTTTTGCTGATTATGCTGCCTGCAACTACCGCGTAACGGTCACGGGAGCACCGACAAGCGTCACGCTCAAGTGGGGGGAGCACGTGGAGATCGACCCGTTCTTCCCGATCAACCATAGTGCGACGGTGGATACCGCAACTCGCACGGCTACGTTCACCATGGAGCCTGGCTCGATGATCGTCAACTTCTACCGAGTGGACGGCAAAACGCCCGATGACTGGAAAAAGCTGGGTATTAGCGTAACCAAAACCCCCCAAACGCGCACGACGGAGACTCAATAACTCTGGAAACAGAGTTTTTAGGATAAGAGGTACGGAATCGATGAGAACGGCAAAGCGCATACTCGCAGAGTTCATGACGGTGATCATGGTACTCCAGGCATGCTCGCCCACGGTGGCCGCCGTGGCGGCCGGCTGGCAGAACATTTCGAGCGAGATTGCCGCCGCGTCTGCGGAGGCATCGGATGCAGCCGAGAGCGGCGAGACCAACGGCGACGCCGCGAATGGGTCTGGGGCGAGTGATGCTGGTGCAGCAGGTGGCGGTGCCCAGGATGGTGCCGCGAAGGACGACGCCGCAACGGGCGATACTTCCGATAGTGCCACGGGTTCCGATTTCGCGGGCGACCAGACGGAAAGCGATGATACTGCTGGGGATGCCGCCGCTGACGATGCCGAGCAAGACGCAGATGATGCAGCTTCGGAGGATGTCGCAGCTCAGGCGGATGCGACGATCAATACTCTGGACGAGCTTGTTAGGCTGCTCGAGGCTA
The DNA here is from genome assembly GCA_900550835.1 of uncultured Collinsella sp. Classification (GTDB taxonomy): domain Bacteria; phylum Actinomycetota; class Coriobacteriia; order Coriobacteriales; family Coriobacteriaceae; genus Collinsella. Next base: position 11,455 of record URTP01000010.1, read on the forward strand.
ACGGTGCGGAAAGCATCGAGTGCAAAGACGATAACAGCGGAATCAAAAGCCTCGATGTCAAGTTGTCGGCGGCGTTTACCATCCTGTCCAACGCCGACGCTTCGCTTTACTACGATGCGCAGATCAAGAGCATCATCACGGGCGATGCGAAGCTCACCGAGACGGCCAAGAACGGGGCAAAGAACGATATGTCTTTCCAGGGCTTTGGCAGCGATGAGCATCCGTTTGAAGGCAGAATCTATAGGTCTCTGAATGGCGTTGATAGCCCTGTTGAGCTTACGGCTAACCGGACGGTTTTTAATAACCTCAAGCTGACTGACCAAAACAAGACGGTCAAGATAAAGTGGATAGGCGCAACTACCTATAGCGCGCCGATGGTCGCTACGAAGGTCAGCGGTGCGGAAAACAGCAAAGAGAGCAAGACGCTCAACGCGTCGGTTGACATCGCGGATCCCGTTGATAAGAAGGATGATACGACTTCCGCCTTGACGGCACCCCTCCTGGGTGAGACGACGGGCAACCTTACTGCGAACGTTACCTATCGCCTCGCTGGTCCCCGAAAAAATCTCAAGGCGAATGCGACGGGCAACATTGGCTTGATTGCCAATACGGTCGAGAACGGGACCTTGACGGTTGAGTCCGTCACGTTCCCCAACGATCTGGCCTCGGACGGAACCGTCGAAACGAGCTCTGGCAACGCTGGCCTGCTCGTAGGCGAAGTTAAGGACGGTGCGACCCTGAGCATCGGCACCCTGACCAATGTTCCCACCGCCACCGTCCAGTCCACGAACGGCTCCGCCGGTGGCGTTGTGGGCCTCGTTGGCTCGAGCACGGGTGCCATGGTCAACGTCACGGAAGCTCTCGACCTACACGCGCTCACCGTCAAGGGCACCACTGCCAGCGGCGGTTTTATTGGTAAAGCGACCGTGCTCACACTGGGCGCGGATAATAAGCAGATTGGGTGTCCTCTAAATATTGGCGACGAGAACAGCGCTTGCTCTGGTGGCGTTATCGGCGACGTGAGCTTTGCGCAAGGATTTGCCGTTACGTCCAATATGTTCGACCTGGGCGACCTTGTGACTCTTGGTGCGTCGCAGCGCGCCGGCGCTCTTTTTGGCATGGCCGATATCTCTAATGGAGACATCGTGGTGCAAGGCGGGACGTATAAGAGCAAACTCGCCTTACCAGAAGATGTTAGTGTCAACGGCAGCTACGGCGGCCTTGTCGGCAAGGTGTTCGCGACGAAAACGGACGACGACGGCGCTTTGCGCGCCTTTGTTGTTGAAAAGGATGCAGATAATAAGAATACGTGCTTAATTGAGTTTGACCTTGCGAGCAAGTTGTCCGACGCGGGCGGCGTTGTTGGCTATGTTGGCGATAGCGCAAATCCTAACTCGCAGCCCGTTGCCGTTGTCTTCAACGGCGTGACGGTTGCGTGCAAGGGAGATGCTTCGGCGCGAACGGGTACCGGAAAGTTCGGTGGCGCCGTGGGCGTTGTCGATACGCGCAATGTCCTTGACGTGCGAGATTTCAAACTTACAAGCGACAATCCTATCGGTAAGGCGCAAAGCAACCGTGCCGCGGGAATTGCGGGATCCGCGTGGAATGCTGTAATCAAATTCAGCGGCATCACGGATCTGTCGGGCGCAAGTTTTGGCGAGAACGCCACGACGGGTCAGCTCGTATACGAGAACCACAACGCGCTGATCTTCGCTGCCGGCAATGGCTCTAATGGTGATCTGGGAGACAAGGGCGCTGCGGTCTGGACCTTCAAGCGTAGCAACTCAGCCTCAAAGACGGACGACATCGCGACCTACGGTGAAGTTGTTCGTCTGGGCGACTTCATTAAGCTTGATGCGGACACTCATAAGTTGACCTTGCCGGATTCGCTGACGGCAGCTAACGGTGCCTACGCCCTAACCACAGCTGAGGATTTCGCCAAGCTTGCGATTACCTGGCAAACCAACGGCTACTACTCAATGGTCGAAGGCGTTGCCGAAAACAACCTGAACGGCTTGCAGTCCTCGACCATTACGGTGAACGGCACTATTGATCTCAAAGGCACGGGCCTGACGGGTTTCACGCAGGATCGTGCAGACGGCTCGCAAGTTTTCTCGGGAACGTTGAACGGTGGCGGCACAATCAATCTTGCCGTCGGCGAGGCGTACGGCAAGCGTGGTGAAGACGTGCTCGACGGCAATAACACGAGCAACGGCAACGGCAAAATCTACCGCCACGGCCGCTTGGGCTTGTTCGCGGCCGTCAACGGTGCAACCATCTCCAACGTCACAATCGCTGGCTCCATGAAGTTCGATAACGGTTCGGCTATCGATGCCGGGTCGCTTGCGTGTGCCATCGTCGGCAACCTGTCATTGTCTGGCGTAACGTGCAAAACGAATATCGCGTGCGATGATACGTTTGCCAATGACGTGAACATTGGTGGTATTGCGGGCAGCGTGTTGGCGGCTTCTACGGTTGCGTTTAAGGATAACAGCAAGGCTCAAGCGACCATCGCTGCAACTAAAACGCTTAACGGCAATAGTCGCATTGGCGGCGCCATTGGTTATGCGGGCGATTATGGCTCGTCATTCAATGTTGCGGGCCTCGAAGTCGCCGGATCAATCGAAACTGGCGATTGCGCCGGCGGCAAGATTGCCCAAGTCGGTGGTCTTATCGGCTGCATCGCACAGAGTACCTACAATGCAGGGACAATAGCCAACTCAGCTGATAAGCACGTGAACATTTCGGGCCTTTCGTTCAATTCATTCGAAATGAAAGTCGGCAGGAACGGCGATAAGCTCAATGGCACGGGTGGTTTCTTGGGTTATAGCTGGGGCAACGCGGTCGTAACTATCGGAGATGAGAGCATTAACAAGAATGAAAACTCCTATGCTCTGAAAACGACCAACGCTTCTATAACCGCGACTGCGGATGATTCCAAGGAACTCGGTGGTCTTGTATACGCCGCGAGCGGTCACTGGATCATTAACAACTACGCCATCGATCTCTCGGGCACAACCATTAAAGCGGGCGCCGCTCAGACGCTCGGCGTTCTAGTTTGTCGTGGCTGCAAGGTGGATAATAAGACGACATATGGCGTCGAGAACTACATAGGTCTGTACTTGGAAGACAAGGCTTGTTGGGAGACCGCCTATAGGGTGCCTAGCGGCGAGGGGGCCATCGTTGCACCGGGCGTAACGTCTTTCGATGAATGGGTTGGCAGCGGTGTAAAACCAAGCAAAGGCAGCAAACTCATGGACGCCGGCTGCAACGCGGTCGTTTCGCTGCACACACGGAATGACAAGCTGGACATGGACGGCGATGCCACAAATGGCAACAGCTACCAGAACCGCTCGACTTTCGGCCAAAGTCACAAAACGAACGGCAATACCCGCTACTTCTACAACCTCGACGGAGCCTATGATAGGTGTGAAGGCGGCTTTAGCGGCGGCCAAATCAATACGGCGGACAAGCTGCTCTTATGGTCTGCTTTCTGCTATGCTCCCGCCGGTATTCGTTCGACAATCGTTCCCGATGGTACGACAGGGCTTGATGGTTCCATAACCATAACCGGCACAATCGATTTGGCCGGCTACAGCTACTATCCCACTCAACCGATCGGAGAGGTGACGGTTAATAATGCGGCCATCACCTTCTACTACTCCAAGATCAAGGCCGAGCAGAATGGCAACAAGCTAAATTCCGATGCTACCCAGCACGAGAACATGCACTGCGGTCTTTTTCGAACGGTGGCAAACGGCGATCTCACAGTAAGCAACGTCGCTTTGGGTGGTACCGTTGGGCCCGTTATCAATGACGGAAAGAGCTCTACTGACGCTATTGGCGCGGGCGGAAGCTCATCGGGCGCGCTCGTGTGCCGCTACGTGTGTGGGTCCAGCGACGGCAGTGGCACCAAGATTAGAAAGATCTCAATTGATGATCTTACGCTCAACAATCTGATTGTCGACGGCGCCAACAGCGCCACGGACGCTAACGCCTATATGCCTCTGCTCATCAACGAGATGCAGAAGTACGTGAGCCTGAACGCGAAGAATATCAAGACTACTGGGTACACGAGTGGCACCAAGGCGGCTACGTCGCTGTTCGGAAAGCTTGGTGTAGGCAGTGAGGCCGATCAGGTGACGGCAAAGTTTGAGCGAATCAGCTTGCCCAGCCAAAATAGCAATACGATTTTCACCCATGCGAGCCTGCTGGAGAGTTTTGGCTACAAAAGTACGGGCACGGGCTCTGCGGATTACACCTTTACTAAGGTCGAGGCCAATGCCGGAATGGTGACGTACGGAAGCGAAATCGATGCCGAGAACAAGGAGTACTCGGGCAAGCAGCTTTGGTATTACGACGAAGCGACGTATGGTGCCGTGAGCGGCTATGTGACGGTTGATGGTAAGAAGGACGGTGACGTCAGGCCTTGGTTCGGTGACTACCTTCCTTATGTTTACAAGGGAAAAGCCACCGAGGATGGCGTCCAGTATCACGAAATTAAAGTCAACCAGCGCATTCCAAAGCTGGTAGAGGGATGCGGCACATATGGCGATCCGTATGCCGTTAAGGACGCGGCGGAAATGAACGCCATCGCCAACTATATCAACAACCAAACCGCGCTCGACGGCTGGGAGGTCACCATTGTCGTCGACCAGAGTACGCTCTGCAATCGCCGTAGAAACAACTCAAATGACAATGAGATTACGTACGTCTATAAGCAGGCGAACGACGCCGGGGAGAAGTGGGAGAAGAGGACCGGCGATAACGCCACTGATCATTCGGCCACGCTTTCCGACGATATGATGCACCGCTATATCCAAAGTGCGTACTACAGTATTGAACCTACCGAGGGCAATACGATTACTCTCGACGGCGCATCGTTTGGCGGTTTTGGAAATAGGGCCAACCCGTTTAGGGGCGTCATCGTTGGCAACTTTGGTAGTGATAATAAAAACGCAACCATCAAGATAGAGAATAACAAGGGTTCGCTTCGCGGCCTTATTCCCTATAGCTACGGCAGCGTTGTGCGCAGCCTCAACATCAACTATGTGAACGCGTCGGCGACTATTACTTATTCTGCCAAGGATTCCGACGGCGTTCCGACGGCGTTTTTCGGTGGCGTTATCGGCTGTATTCTTGGCGGCGATAACATTATTGATGGCGTGGTCGTAAACAATCCAAATAACGGCTCGACGACGTACGATTTTACCGTTACCGGTAGCTCGCATCTTGTTCCCATCGGCGGTTACGTCGGCGCCATTGCGGGCGGCGGTGTGATCTTCCGCAACACGGGCGACTCGTGGCGTGGCGGCACAAAGGAAAAGTTCAAACCCGTTGCGGAGGGTGGCGCAAACTACGGCCTGTACGACAACCCCTACGTCGGTCGTGTGATTGACGGCTATGCCTTTAGCGAAGGTTGTGCCCGTACCGTTGATAACGGAGACGCTAACTACAAGATCAACGAGCTCACAAAAAAAGGAACCTCCTGTGTCACCACCACAGGCACCGACAACAAGTACCTTGGCACTAACGCCGAGGCTCCTGTGACCATGGTAGAAAACGCCCAGGGCCTTTTGGTGCTCTCGGCCATTATCAGCTCGGGTGCGGGTGCTGGCGCGGCACATACCAACTACTCCAATAATGGCGTGTTCCGCGGTTCCAAGGCTTACTGGGGCAGCGATTCGCAAGACCCGGCGATATGCGGCTACCTGTTTGGCAACAAGGAATATGGCAAGGTACGGAATGCTAGCTACGCAAATGTGGGCAAGCCTGAGAGTGCTGCCGGCGATTTCGAAATCGCCAAAAACGACGACCAGAAGGCCCCCGGCAAGCAGGGGTGGCACGGCCCGCTTGACCATGATGACGATGTAAATTCGCCCTACCTGGTGGCGTCCTATGCTGCCGACTACCAAACGGGCTATGTGTGCGCGTCGAAATCGATCGGCATGAGCTTGGAGTTCAAGCAGGGCGACACCTACGATATGACCGGCTACGGCACGGGATACGTGGGCCTCAGTGGCCGTTACTATTCCAATGCTTGCAACTCGAACGAGGCGGCCACCGACCGCGACCGCATCACGCCGCACGTGGCCACGATCGACGGCAACGGGGCCACCATTACGGTGGGTACCAAAGGCGCCGCCTACGGCGTCGTCGAATATGCCGATGACGACTATAAGGTCTCGGGCGTGGGCGGCCTTTTCAGTACTGTGATGTTCACCTCAAGCTATGTCGCCCCCAGCGTCACCGCGAACGACGGCGCGCAGGTCAAAGACCTCACCTTTAGCAACTGCAACGTAGCGCTCACCTATATCGACACCAACGGCGAAGCCAAACCAGGAGGGGCGCCGAACGACCTTACCGGTGCCGGCCTTTTGGCGGGTGCAACGGCCAACTACGACGACGGCACGTGCGGCATCTACTGCAACGTGCAGATGAAGAACTGCACCGTGTCGGGCGCAAAGAGCGTAGGAGGGCTTCTTGGCAGCTCGGGCCGCGCCAGACGAACTACGCGCGAAGACAGAACCTATATGGTCGAGTTCAGTGACGGGTGGGGCCCCGCGTATCTCTATGACTGCTCATACACTGGCCTTAACGTCACGGGCGAGAAGAATGTCGGTGGCTATGTGGGTACGGTCGCCTCGGCGTGCGGTGTGTGGACAACCGCAGGCACAGGGGTAAGCGAGAAGACTGTTGCCGCGAACTCGACCATAACCGCCACGGGGACAACGCCCTACGTGGGCGGTGTGCTCGGCTATGCCAAATCAAGCGATATCTCGGTCAACACTAACGTCGGCACCACCGAAGCGGTCTCGTCGAGCAGCACGGCAGTTATCTCTGGGGTAAATGTGCTTGCTACCGGGGAGAACACCGATACGTGCATGGGCGCCGGCGGTGTGCTCGGAAGCGCCTATAGCGGAGTTATTTCTATGAGCAACGTGCGCATTGATGGCGGAGACGGCAGCAAGAATGCCCTCATCGGCGATGAGACCGGAAAGAACACGACCATCCGCAATGCGGGCGGCTTGATTGGCGAGGTTACGACCAGCATCTATAGATCCAACGTGTACTGGTTCGAGGGCTGCAGCGTCGAGAACATCGACGTTGCCGGCACCAACCAATGCTCAGGTGGGCTGATTGGCTACTTCTACAGCAACGATGGTATAACTTGCAACAATATCGCGATTGAGGGTGCTGCGATCAAGGGCAGCTGGAGCGGTGGTCTGCTCGGTGCGATTCACAACGGTTCCGACGTCATCAACGTCACCAACACAAGGGTATCCAACACCACGTTTGGCGGAACCTCCAACGGCGGCATTGCGGGCGACGGACGCGGCCGGTTCCATCTGGTAAACGTGCTCATGGACAGCAATACCTACAAATTGGGCTCTAAGCAGGGCGTGCTCTTAGGCGAGGTTGACACAAACGGCTATAGCCTCTCCGCAGCGGGCGTGAACGTAAAGTTCGGCAACGGCAAGACCACGCGTGATCTGCCGCCGATGGTTTACACGACCAATACGGCCGCCGTCAACGGGAAGACCTACATCGCGTTCGGCGACTATAAGGACACGCTGCGCGCGCCCGACGAGGGCACCACGCTCTACGGTGCGGACGATACCGCCACCACGGCAGCGAGCCCGTACGTGACCACGAGCCCCGTGAGCACGCTGGCGGTGCGTGCCTCCGACAACGACACCACCGACCGCTACCTGTTTGGCGACGGCGCCGCCATCGACACCGCGGCGACCATCCAGAGCGAGGCGGCTGCTGGCGTTGATGGCCGCTACACCTACACCAATATCGGCGGCATTAATGACAACGGCGCCTATCAAAATACCTCGAGCTACGATGCCTCATCCGTGGCGAGTAAGTTCAATTCGAATAATGATACAAGCAGCAATCAGGCCACAACAGATTTCCCCGTTTTGGTGATCTCTGGCAACGACAACACGACGGTCAAGAGCTATCTAAACATCGTCACGAACGGCGGCTTCTCCGACGCTTGCAGATTGAATAACGAGAATGGCACCAATCCGCACGTGACGGCCAAAGCAGAGGTTTTCCAACTCAAGGATGGTGTGTTCGTTAGAGACGATGACGCGTCGAACAATCCCACGCTTCGCGTAGTGAACAATGGCACGAACAATATGTCGTTTAGCCCAAGCTCCGATTGGGACAACGGCAAGGGCCGCTTTACGCTCCTGACCGTTACCTTTACCGAGGCGGGTCAGAGCTACAACGTTCAGGTGCCGATCATCGTTAAGCGCAAGCTCGAGATCGATTTCACTGCAACGTATGATTACGGCACTAAATTTAAAGAAAGCGACTACGCTAACCTTGGAAAAGATGCACACGTGCTTACGAGCTTTGGCGAGCCGATGACGGGTCTGCTTACCTGGACATACAATTCTGCCAATGGGAAGGAAGTCGACTTTGGCTGGGACAGCTATATGGCTGCTGGCGGCTCGATGAAGGGGCTCGGCAAGAGTATCCTCTTCAATGGTGCCGACGGAAGGTTGCCCCAGGGCACCCAGCTTACGCTCATCGATGCGAACGTTGATGGCAAGGCCGGTGGCAGGGAATATCACTATATGGTGGGCGAAGGCGGCGCCACGAGTGTTTCGCTGAGCGGAAACGATGGCTTTAAGGATTCTGCGGGCAATCCATATCAGGAGCGATGGCTGAGCGAGATTTTGGATGTGTCGGCCACACAGGATGGCGCCGGCACATGGACCGTGTGTGATAACGAGGCAGAGGCGACCGCTAAAGCGAAACTCGATGGCAAGTGGACGCTGTTTAAGGTTGCGGGTGCTGACGTTCCCAGCAACAGTCGCTATACGCTAAAGGTGCCTAAGGAGAAGGATACCGGCAGAGAGAAGCGTGCATCGGAGAGCGTCTACCTAGTTGTCAACGTGCCCAAGTCGGGCGACGGCGTGACGCAAGCTAATATCAACGGTTTTACGGCTTCGTCTATTGACTCGAATTCTTCGGGTGCCCGCATATCTTGGAATCTGCATCACGTCTTGCGCACCGGTGGCGACGATAATCAAAACGGTACGGCATCGACATACAGCATCTTGTCCAATTACGGGCAGGAAGTTAACGACGGGAAGTCGGAGGCGCGCACTCCGGTTTCGAAGTCGACGGACGGCGCCGCCTACGTTCTTTCTCTTGACGTTACCGACAAAATTACGTTTAACCCAAGTCAGAACTATGCTGACTCGGACTCGTTGTTCTATCAGCTCGATACGTCACTGTGCAAGTATGGCGCCAACAATACCCTGACGGGGGTGAGTAGTTTCCCGAGCGGAACCTCGGCGATTGCGAAGTTCTATATTGCCATCGGCGATCAGAACTATAGGTGGAATGACGGCAAGTGGGAGAAGTGTGACGCTTCGACGCCTGCGTTTACGCAGATTGTGACGGATACGGGTGATGACTCGCTGAAGCTCAAGCTCGATTGTGACCTCGCCGGAATCCGCAAGATCGCAACGGGCGGATCCTTTACCGTGCGTACGGTAGTGGAAGAGATTCGCCTTACGCCGGACGGCTGCAACAAGGTTATCGCCCTGTCCCAGCAGTCTGGCGAGGACGCTTACACCAAGATGTCCTATACCGCCAAGCTTTCGACGCGTAAGGAAGGCCTTAATACCTCGAGCCTGACGCAGACGAAGCGCGGTAACGTCGGGTACTATCGCATGGACACGGGTGATACGACCATTACGCTTTCTGCGCCAGATAAGTCGCAGCTTGGCATTAACGTGGACGACCTGCGTCCGATCGCGAATGGCACGATTGGTCTGGGTGCCACGTATGAACTGGGTGGACTCAGCAACGCCGCCGAGGCAATTGCGAACGCAGACTCTGTTGTGTACACGCTCTCGCTTCAGCGCCGCGGAACCGACGGCACGTATGAGAGCGTAACGGATGATATCTCAAACTACGTAACAGTGACGGAGAGTAAGCTTGCCGCGGTCGCTCCCTCCGGTAGCACGATCACCTTCACTGACTCGAAGGAGAACGGCAAGTTCAAAACGAAGAACGGTAATACGACGTTTAGCCTGCCCTTTACCGTTAAGGTCAACACGCAGGTTGAACAGCGTGAGCAGTTCTACGCGAACTATCGCTTGGTGATGACAGCGAGCCTGGTTAAGGGTGACGTGGCGAGCGCAACGCCTCAATCGCCCGACTATGTGACCTATACGCTCACGAGGGTGAACCTCAACGGCATCGACCACTAGTTCCGAAGCCAACTGGCTTCGCAAAGGGGGCGGCAACCACCCGGTTGCCGCCCCTTTTCTTGTTCTCCTGGCCTGCTGCTGCCCCAGCTTCCCACCTAGCTTTCCAGCTTTCCACCTTAGGTGGTAAGTTAAGTGGAAAGCTGGAAAGCTAGGTGGAAAGCTGGAAAGTAAGTGGAAAGTTGACATGTAGGTGCGGGCTGAAGAGGGGTTAATAATTACACAAACCATACCAGCCAAACAAAAAGATACCAATCTGGTTGGTAAAACACCGTCAATGAGCCGCGAGCTAACTAGCTGCGTAAATAAAACCTAAAGAACTGTTGCAAATTAATGGCAAATGCCCAGATAGCGAAATTGCGATTTTCAATTAACTGTTACGTGCAAACAGCAAAATGCTACTATCTAACATGCACGTAAGAAAGCAGATTAACGGTTAAGGCTGAGAAGTGGCAGGTATGTCAGAAGCAACAAGGACTCGCACGCATGCGCCCGAGGTCAGGCAGCGCGCCGTCGAGATCCTCCAAGAGGGGGTCGGTCATCGCGCCCTCGCCGCGGAGCTTGGCATTCCCCAGGCCACGGCTCGTCAGTGGGCGCGCGCGTATGCCGTGGGCGGTGTCGACGCCGTGCTCAACGCGGGCACTCACCATCACACGTATTCGTACGAGGTTAAGCTTGCCGTAGTTAAGGATCGCCTGGAAAACGGCCTGACGGTTCGCGAGGCCATGATCAAACACAAGATTCCCAGCGAGTCTTCGGTTAAGGCCTGGTGCCGCCAGTATCGCGACGGCGGCGAGGCATCGCTGGTCGACAAGCCGCGCGGACGCAAGCCGCGCGTTAAAAAGGCGGAATAGCGAACGGGATGGTGCGCCCACAGGGGCGCATTTTTCTTGCCGCCCCTCTGCTCCAAAGCGGACGTGCCCTTACCCCGTACGCCTAAAACTCCCCAGTTGACCGAAAACCCGCCGCTGCTACTCCTTAATTGAGCTATAACGTTAAACAATTGCAGCGTTTTGGCATGGGGGAGTGATGGTATGACGCTACTGTATTTCCTTACCCTGTTTCCGCTGGTACCGGCGCTGGGCATGCTGCTTGCGCGCGGTGACCGAGCCCGTGACGCGGTAGGGCTTGTAGGCTCTGGCATCATTATGGCGGTGACAGTTGTAGTCGCCGTCATGTTTTTTGGCACGGGCCCGCAGAGCTTCGAGGTGGCACCCGGCACCTCGCACGTGCTCTCCATCATCAGCTCCGTCATCGACGTGATCCTGTGCGCCGTCGTCCTGTACAACGCGTACAAATATAGGAACGTGCTCACCACGGTGCTCGGCATAGTCCAGCTGGTGGGCTCGCTCGCCTTTGCAGCCATGACGCTGCCCGCGACCGAAGCCGTCACCGCAACCCCGCTCTACCTGGACTACATGAGCGTGATCATGGTCCTCGCCGTCGGCATCGTCGGCAGTCTGATCTGCGTGTATGCCCTGGGCTACATGAAGGACTTCCAGGCCCACGACGAGCACGAGGCCGCGCTGCGCGGGCAAACCGCGCCCGACCGTCGCCCGCAGTTTCTGGCGCTCATGTTCCTGTTCCTCTCGGCCATGTTCGTTATCGTGACGAGTGACAACCTGGAGTGGTTGTTCTGCGGTTGGGAAATCACCACCGTGTGCTCGTTCCTTATGATTGGCTACACGCGCACGCCCGAGGCCATCAAAAACGCCTTTACCCAGATCATCCTCAACATGCTGGGCGGTATCGCGTTTTTGGCCGGACTCATGTACCTGCACGTTAACGGCATGCCGCTGACCATCTCGGGCATGATCGAGCTTTCCGGCGCCGGAACCGCGCAATCCGCGCTGCTGGTGATGCCGGTCATTCTGCTGTCGCTCGCCGCCCTTACCAAGGCCGCGCAGATGCCGTTCCATACCTGGCTGCTCGGCGCCATGGTCGCCCCCACGCCCACGAGCGCCCTGCTGCACTCGTCGACCATGGTCAAAGCCGGCGTGTTCCTGATGGTCAAGCTGAGCCCGCTCTATGCCATCTATCCCGTGACCGGCTTTATGGTCACGAGTGTGGGCGCCATCACGTTTTTGCTCGCTGCCCTCATGGCCATCTCGCAGAGCAATGCCAAACGCGTGCTCGCGTACTCCACCATCTCCAACTTGGGCCTCATCAGCGCCTGCCTGGGCGTCGGCGCGCCCGAGGCCGTGTGGGCCGCCATCTTCCTGATCCTGTTCCACACGGTGGCAAAGTCGCTGCTGTTCCTGTGCGTGGGCACGGCCGAGCATCATATCGGCAGCCGCGATATCGAGGACATGGACGGTATGTTCAGCCGCATGCCGCACCTGACGCGCCTGATGATGCTGGGTATCATGGGCATGTTTGTGGCGCCGTTTGGCATGCTCGTGTCCAAGTGGGGCGCCCTGGTGGCGTTTGCGCAGACCGGCAACGTGCTCATGATCATGGTGCTTGCCTTTGGCTCGGCCGCGACGTTTTTCTTCTGGGGCAAGTGGCTCGCCAAGCTTTCGGGCGTCGACCCCACGGCCCAAAACGTGGAGGGCAATGTTCACAAGACCGAGTGGGCGGCCCTCAACACCATCGCCGCGCTGCTCATTCTGTGCTGCGTGGCGTTCCCGGTTATCTCGAGCGGTCTGGTGTCGCCTTACTTGGCTATGGTGTTTGGCCGCGTGCCGTACGTTATTGGCAAGGACGCCATGTATCTGATGGTGGTTATCGTGGCGTTTATCGCCGTAGTGCTGCTGACGTCGTTCCGCGTGAGCAACAAACCGCACGTCAACGTGTACCTTTCGGGTGTGGGGACCGACAATTACCGCCATTTCCGCGGCTCGATGGGACACGAGGTGAAGGCCGAAAAACGCAATTGGTACTCGGAGGACGCCCTTGGCGAGAAGCGTATTGGCCCCGCGGGCAGCGTCGTGTGCTGCAGCATTATCTTGTTTGCGCTGCTGTGCTGCGCGTGGATTGGACCCGAGCGGCTTGCCATGAGTGCGCCCTCGGTGCTGCGCGGCAAGTATTTTGAAGGCTCGGGCGTCGTGGGCATTTTTATTGGCACCGTGGCGTTTGCCTTGATTGCGCCGCTTGTGGGCGGCCTGATCGACGGCGTTGACCGCAAGCTGTCCGCCCGCATGCAGGGCCGCGTGGGCCCGCGCCTGCTGCAGCCCTTCTACGACGTTGCCAAGCTGCTGCGCAAGGCCCCCGCCAGCGTAAACACCATGGACGATACCTACATGGCGTGCGCGCTCATCTTTACCGTGGTGGGCGGCGGTATCTTTGTGTCGGGTTCCAACACGCTGTTGTGCGCCTTTATGGTTACGCTCGCCGCGATCTTTGTGGTGTTGGCGTCCGCCTCGACGCAAAGCCCGTTTGCCCAGGTTGGCGCCGACCGCGAGTTGCTGCAGGTTATGAGCTACGAGCCCGCCGTTCTGCTGATGAGCGTGGGCCTGTACCTTGCCACCGACAGCTTTGATTCCATCGCCGTGACGGGGCAGTCGGCCCCCATCATCGTGTACAGCGCGCCCATTTTCCTCGCGCTGCTCGCGGTGCTTACCATCAAGCTGCGCAAGTCGCCGTTTGACCTTTCGTACTCGCATCACGCGCATCAGGAGATTGTCCAAGGCGTCGCCACCGAGATGAGCGGCGGCACGCTGGCCAAGATGACCCTTATGCACTGGTGCGAGACCGTGCTGTTTTTGATGTGGGTGGGCATGTTCTTTGTCTGGGACAACCCGGTGAGCTGGGTGGTCGCCCTGGTCGTGATGGCCGCGACGTACTTTGTCGAGGTGCTGATCGACAACACCTTCGCGCGCAGCACCTGGCGCAGCTGCTTTAAGCTCGGCTGGGGCGTGGCGCTGGTGTTTGGCCTGCTCAACCTTATGCCCATCCTCGTCGACGTGTTTATTTAGGAGGCGGCATCCATGGATCATAAAATGTCGCGCTCGCCGTGGGTTATTCATTACGACGGCTCGAGCTGCAACGGATGCGATATCGAGGTACTGGCCTCGCTCACGCCGCTGTTCGATGCGGAGCGCTTTGGCGTGGTCAACACCGGCAACCCCAAGCATGCGGATATCTTTTTGGTGACGGGGTCGGTCAATGCCCAGAACCTGCCCGTCGTGCGCCAGATCTACAACCAGATGCTCGAGCCCAAGTGCGTGGTGGCGTGCGGCATCTGCGCGTGTTCGGGCGGCGTGTTCCGCGATGCCTATAACGTGATCGGCGGCGTGGGCCGCGCGATTCCCGTGGACGTGTACGCGCCCGGGTGCGCCATTCGCCCCGAGACCGTGATCGATGCCATTGTGGAGGCGTGCGGCATCTTGGACCAGAAGGAGGCCGTGATGCGCGCCGGCGGCGATCCGCTCACCGTGGGCGGCGCTGCTACTTGGGATGGTGGCGTTGAGCTGGGCGAGGACGGGTTTGTGGCTGCGGGGGCCGGGACTGACGGTGCCGGTGACGCGCCTGCCGGGAAGCCTGCCGCGCCCGCCGCTGCAAAGGAGGTCGAGTAATGCAAAAGGCTATCTATATCACCGTCGGGATCGACAAGCTCCTGCCGCATGTCCAGGCGCTCAAGGGCGTCGGCGCGCGCTTTGTGCAAATGCATGCCGAGCGCAACGTCGACGACGGCTCGTATCGCTTGGTCTATACGTTTATCAACGTCCGTGCTGCTCAGGAGCATATTGCGCAGGACGGCAGCTATGCGATCGAGAACCTGGTGGTCGAGGGCATCGACCAGTACCAGGAGATTCCGTCCATCAGCTCGTATTACCCCGCGGTGTTCCCGTTTGAAAATGAGGCCCACGACCTGTTTGGTCTTGCCATCACCGACATGCAGATCGACTTTAAGGGTTTTTTCTACCAGGTTTCGACTGCCGAACCCATGAGCGTCATCACGCCCGAGGTGAAGGCCGCGGGAGGTCTGGCGATCATCGGCACGGAGCGTCACGAGAGCCGCCGCGTCGACCGCCAGCTGCGCGGACGCGCCGGACGTCAGGGCGACCCCGGATCGTCGCAATTCTTC